>CATYYP010000185.1 GCA_958415245.1 Schaalia odontolytica
CCCGTCGGCCCCATCCCCGAGGAAGAGGCCACTCAGACCGGCATCCTGCGTCGCGTCGTCGTGCGGCCCACGATGACGGGTGCGATCCCCATCGTCAAGAGGCGTTAAATGAAACCCCTGTCGATCACCTGGGTGACGCTGGTGGGCTTCGTCTGTGCCCTTCTCAGTTTCCTCGGCTTCTTCACGCACATGCGCGCGGGAGGCACCCCCATGATCGTCACGCCCGGCCCGGCCGTCGTCTTCGCGGTCGCGACCGCGCTCCTCATCTGGTCCGGTCTGGCCGTGCGCCGCCTGCGCGCCAACAAGGACACGTGGATCGACGCGATTGGCGCGATGCGCGTCGCCGTCTTCGCCAGGGCCAGCGCAATCGTGGGATCCGCGCTCGCCGGCGTCCTTATCGGCGTCATGATCGTGTCCCTCACGCAGCTCGAGGCCTCGGCGATGGTCGCCAACGCGATCGCGTCGGGCCTGAGCGGCCTGGTCGGCCTCGTCTGGATTATCGTCGCTCTCGTCGTGGAACGCTGGTGCGTCATCAACCCCGACGACGATGGATCGTCGAGTTCACACAAGCGCAGCGCCGCCGCCTAAACAGTGCGTGTGGGAGTCCTCTCGCGCGCGAAAGTGAGCCAGCCCCGAGCGTTAGTCGCGCCCCGATGGCGCGGGCCGGTATCGTGGACGCGTGGCTGACCAGCGTAAGAGTTCCCCCAGGCGACCCTCGTCCCGTCGCTCCGCGTCCGCATCCGGACGCGCCGGCGACCGTGCCTCCCGAGCCGCAACGGGCGGTCGGGGAGCCTCGACGCGCGCGGCGTCTTCCGCCGGCGCCTCGACGGCCAAGCGGGGGAGTGGGGCAGGCGCGCGTCGGCCGAAGAAGGCCCCCTCGGGCGGCGGACGTCCGCCGGTGAACCTGTGGCCCCGGCGCATCATCACAGGCCTGGGCCTGCTTCTCATCATCGCGCTCATCGTGTGGGGTATCGTCGCCGCCGTGCGTGCCATCGCGGGAGCATTCAGCGCCGATCCTGTGCCCCAGTCGACCCCGCAGTCCGTCGTCCAGTCCGGGGGCCTCGATGCCTCCGGATACACGCTCAAGGGTGGCCAGGAGGCCACTGCCGACGGCCTGCTCACCGACGGCACCACGATCGACGTTCCCGCCTGCCTGGACCGCGACATTACGGCCACCGCGAAGGCGAGCCCCGTGGCTTCTGGTTCCGCCATGCCCGTGACGCTCACGCTGGAAAACCGCGGCTCGGTCGCCTGCTCGACGTCGCTGACGCGCTTCAACCTGGCGGTGACGACCGGCGACCACCAGGTCTACGACTCCTCGCGCTGCGCCGACAGCCAGCAGTCCTCGACGACTCTGCTGCTGCGCCCGGGCGGCACCTGGTCCGGCGCGCTGCGCTGGGACGGATACGTGTACACGAACGGCTGCACGGCTCCCGCGGGCGGCGCGAGCGCGGCCGCGGCGGGCACCTACAAGGTGGCTGTCACGATGGGCACGCGCGAAGTTGGTTCGACCGTCGTCGACGTGACGCCGGCGCCCACCCCCGCGCCCCAGTCGGGAGCGCAGTCAGGCGCACAGTCGGGCCGCTAGCGGCTGGGAGCCGGCGGGCGGCTACCAGCCGACGATTCCGGCGCTCACGGCCTGGGCCTGGTGGGCCAGGTTCTCCGTGATGAGTTTCGCCCGGTAGGGGCCGATCCCCTCGAGCTCCTCCAGGTCCGAGACGGTAGCCGCGCGCAGCTGCGGCAGCGAGTTGAAGTGCGCCGACACGACCTTGATGGCGCTCCACGACAGGTGCGGCACCAGGGACAGGGCGCGCACGCCGCGCGGCGTGATCTCGCGATCCAGGTCCGCGACCTCGTACACGTTCAGGCCCAGGATGTTCGAAATCGCGGTGAGATCAACGATGCGCTCGGAGCCGAGCGAGGACAGCTCGGCCTCGACGCGGGCCAGGTCGTCCGGGTCCGCGATGTAGTCGCGCATGATGAGGGCGCGCTCGGACGCGGAGCCGCGCACGAGGTCCTCGACCTGCAGGGCCAGCAGGCGGCCCTCCGAGCCCAGCTCCTCGAGGTACTCCGTGATCTCGGAGGTGATGCGCCGGATCATTTCCATGCGCTGCATGACGGTGGCGACGTCGCGCACGGTCGCGCTGTCGCGCATTTCCAGGATCGTGAGGGTCTGCAGGACCTCGTCGAGGCGCTGGCTGTAGCGGTCGAGCGTGTCAACCGCCAGGTTCGCGCGCGAGAGCAGCGCCTCGGGCTCCTCCACCAGGCGGTGCTCGGAGCCCACGTAGATGGAGATCATGCGCATGGACGCGGACAGGGACAGGACCGGCAGGTGGGTCTGTCGGGCGGTGCGCTGCGCGGTGCGGTGACGCATACCCGACTCGTCCGTGGGGATCGTCGGGTCCGGGAAGAGCTGCACGTTCGCCTTGCGGATGCGCCAATGGTCGGGATCGATGATGACCGCACCGTCCATCTTGCACAGCTCGCGCAGGCGCGCGGCCGTGAAGGCGACGTCGAGGTCGAAGCCGCCCGAGCACATGGCCTGCACCTCCGGGGTGTACCCCAGGACGATGAGAGCACCCGTGTGGGAGCGCTGGATTCGTTCCAGTCCCTCTCGCAGAGGCGTGCCGGGCGCGACTGCGCGCAGTGCGTCACGAAGGATCGCTGCATCGGACGTCAATGTGATTCCCTCCCAGAACAGTCGGTGTCTTTCCTATTATTGCGAGTCCGCGGGGAAAGCGACACGAATAGCCGTCGCCAGATCCGACACAGTAAACACGGTGATGCCGTCGACTCCCGACAGGTCCTCGCTGCCCTGAGCGGGCACGATCGCGCTCGAGAAGCCCAGGCGTGCGGCCTCGGCGAGGCGGCGCTGGGTGCCCGTGCAGGCACGTACCTCGCCCGTCAGCGAGATCTCTCCGACCGCGACGAGGTCGGGGCGCGGGGGAGTGCCCTTGAGCGAGGACACGATGGAGATGGCCATCGCCAGGTCGATCGCGGGCTCGACCGTGCGCGCACCGCCGACCGTAGAGACGTAGACGTCGGCCCCCGATGTGTCCGCGCCGATGCGGGCCTGCAGGACCGCGAGGATCATGGCGACGCGCGCGTGGTCCACGCCCGAGGTCGTGCGCCGGGGCGAGCCGCCCGACGAGGGGGCGACGAGGGACTGGATCTCCGTGGGCAGCGGGCGGCGCCCCTCCAGAGAAACGGCTGCGCACGTGCCGGGCACGCCGCGCGTCGTGCGCGACAGGAACAGGCCGGACGGATCGGCGAGTCCGTAGATGCCCGAGTCCGTCAGCTCGAAGCAGCCGACCTCGTCGGTGGGGCCGTAGCGGTTTTTCACCGCGCGCAGCAGCCGCAGTCGCGAATGACGGTCGCCCTCGAACTGGCAGACGACGTCCACGAGGTGCTCGAGGACGCGCGGACCGGCGATGCCACCGTCCTTGGTCACGTGGCCGACGAGCAGGGTCGGCAGGTCGGACTCTTTGGCGACCCGGATCAGCGAAGCCGCGACCGCGCGCACCTGTGCGACGCCGCCCGCCCCGCCCTCGACCTGGGCGGAGGAGATGGTCTGCACGGAGTCGACGATGAGCAGAGAGGGGCGCGAGGCCTCGACGTGCCCGAGGACGACGCCGAGCTCCGTCTCATCCGCGATCAGGAGGTTCGGTTCGAGCGCGCCGATGCGTTCCGCGCGCCCGCGCACCTGGGCCGCCGACTCCTCGCCCGTCACGTAGAGGACGGGGCCGCGCCTGCCCGCCGCCGCCGTGCGCGCGGCCTTCGCGGCCACGTCCAGCAGCAGCGTCGACTTGCCCACGCCGGGTTCGCCCGCCAGGAGGATCACAGCGCCGGGAACGATGCCGCCGCCGAGGACCCGGTCCAGCTCGCCCACGCCCGTTGAGCGCGACGAGGCCCGCTCGCCGTCCACCTCGCCGATCGGCAGGGCGGGGCGACGCGGGGGAGTCGCGGCCGCGCGCGGGCCGCCCGAGGCCTCTCCGGCCTGGTCGACGGTGCCCCACGCCCCGCACTCGCGGCACTGGCCCACCCACTTGGGGGAGGTCCACCCGCACTCGGAGCAGCGGTAGGTTATCTTCTCTTTCGCCATGCACTCACCGTAACCCGACCCGCCCTCATCTGCGGTTCCCGCGCGCGGGCGGGCACCGTGACCCCGGCATCGGGAGAGCGGACAGGGGACCCACCCCGGCCTCGTCCCCGGAGTGTGAT
>CATYYP010000186.1 GCA_958415245.1 Schaalia odontolytica
CAAGAGGATACGGCCGCTGCCCTCACCGTGGGAGGAGGGCAGGGGGGTCTCGGCACTGGCTCGCAGGTCGACGTTTTCATTCATGCGTCCACCCTAGCGCCCACGGTGGCGTGCGTGCGCGCGCTCGTGGCAATCCCACACGCTCCTCATCGACGAGGCCGGGGCTGTCCACAGGCGCGCGCTGCGGCAGCGCGGCGGGGACTCTCCTGTGGCATGCTGAGTGGCGTGACATTGCCTGATACTCATGCTGCGCCGCCTCCGGGCGGCTCGCCCCAGCCTCGTCCGCCCGCCGCGAAGGCGGCTGATACGACGCGGGATAATCCGTGGCCGCTGCGCAGGCTGACGGAGAACATCAAGGTGTACGTGGACCGCATGAGCCCCCTGTGGGTGGAGGGCCAGGTCGTCGAATACAAGGTGCGCCCGGGCGCGAAAATGCACTTCTTGACGCTGCGCGACCTCGAGACGGACACGTCGATGACGGTGACCGCGTGGGCGGGTGTCATGGATTCCACGCCCCTGACCGAGGGCGCACGCGTGGTGACGCGCGTGAAGCCGGTGTTCTGGGAGCGTTCGGGCCGCCTCAACCTGCAGGCTGCGGAGATTCACCTGCAGGGCGTGGGCGACCTGCTGGCCAAGATTGAGGCGCTGCGCGCCCGCCTGGCGGCGGAGGGGCTGTTCTCGGATGCGCGCAAGAAGCCGCTGCCGTTCCTGCCGCGCACGATCGGCCTGATCTGCGGTCGCAACGCGAAGGCGAAGGACGACGTGGTCGTCAACGCGTCGGACCGCTGGCCGAGCGCGCGCTTTGAGATCCGCGAGGTCGCCGTGCAGGGCGATCACTGCGTTCCCGAGGTGGGCCGCGCTCTCCTCGAGCTGGACGCCATGGACGACGTCGACGTCATCGTCATCGCGCGAGGCGGCGGCGCGGTCGAAGACCTCCTTCCTTTCTCCGACGAGCGCCTCGTGCGCGCCGTCGCGGACGCCCGCACGCCCATCGTCTCGGCAATCGGCCACGAGGGCGATTCTCCCCTGCTGGACCTGGTCGCCGACTACCGGGCGTCGACCCCGACGGATGCGGCTCGCCGCATCGTGCCCGACCGCGCCCGCGAGCGCGACGGCATCTCTCAGGCACTGACCCGCATGCGTGGGGCGCTGGGCGCGCGACTGGCGACGGAGCGCTCGAACCTGACGCTCATCGCGTCTCGGCCGGTGCTCCAGGGCCCGGAGGCGATCGTCGAGGGGCATCGCGTGGCCCTCACACAGCGGGTCACCGCAATGCGATCGGCGATCGAGCGCCGGCTCGCCTCGGAGCGCCAGCAACTGACTCGCTCGCGCGCGACCCTGACGGCCCTGTCCCCGCAAGCGACGCTGGACCGCGGCTACGCGCTGCTGAAGACTCCCTCCGGCGCGCTCATCACCTCTTCGGCGCAGATCAAGAAGGGCGACCTCATCGAAGGCATCCTGGCCTCCGGCCGCATGGTCGCCCAGGTCGTCGGAGCCACGAACCCCGCTCCGCCCGCTGACACCCCCAACGCAGGCGCCTGACCCGCAGGGCCCGCCCCGGCCTCGTCTCCGAACCTCTCACGCAAAGGAAGACTCTCATGACCACGAACGACCAGCTCCCCGATCCCCAGTCCCTCGGCTACGAGGAGGCGCGCGACGAGCTCGTGCGTATCGTCCAGACCCTCGAAGGCGGGCAGGCCCCGCTCGAGGACACTCTCACGATGTGGGAACGCGGCGAGGCCTTGGCCGCCCGCTGCTCCCAGATCCTGGATGGGGCCCAGGAGCGTCTTTCTGGACGCACCTCCACACCCTCCCCCGAAGCACGCTAATCTACATTCTGTAGATCCGCTCACACGCAGGTGAGGAGACGCCATGACGGTGCAATCTGGCCCCCACATTCTCGCGATCGGCGAGGCGCTCATCGACGTCGTCATCACGCACGAGCAGCCCGACTTCCCCGTTGAGATCCCCGGTGGCTCTCCCGCGAACGTCGCCCTAACGCTGGGGCGTCTGGACCGGCCGGTGGCGCTGGCGACCTGGATCGGTCTGGACGAGCGCGGCCGCCTCATCGACTTCCACATGTACGATTCCGGCGTGCACGTCACCGGGGCCTCGCGCGGTGCCTCGCACACGTCGACGGCGCTGGCCCGCCTGGACGAGTCGGGGGCCGCCTCCTACACCTTTGACCTGGAGTGGGCGCCGACTCCGCCGATCAAGGTTCCGGCTACCGCTGAGATCCTAGAGGCCGGTTCAATCTCCGCGATCATCGAGCCCGGTGCTTCCGCGGTCCTCGACGCGCTGACCCGAGGACGCGAGCACGCGCTCGTGTGCTTCGATCCGAACGCGCGTCCCTCGATCATGGGCGAACCCGCGGCCGCACTCGCCGCCCTCGAACGCTTCATCGCCCTGGCAGACGTCGTCAAGGTCTCCGACGAGGACATCGACTGGCTGACCGGCGGCACGCCCATCGACGAGGTCGTAGATCGTTGGCTCGGCATGGGCGTCTCGCTCGTGGTCGTCACGCGCGGCAAGCACGGGAGCGACGTCGCCACGGCCTCGGGCCTGCGCTTCACGAAGACCCCGGGCGACGTCGAGGTCGTCGACACGGTCGGCGCGGGCGACTCTTTCATGGGCGGCATGATCGACGCCATGTGGGGCATGGGCCTGCGAGGTGCCGACGCACGCGAGGCACTGCGTACCCTGCCCGAGGAGCAGGTCCGCGCCATCATCGACCGCGCCAGCGCCGTCTCCGACGTGACCGTCTCACGCAAGGGCGCGAACCCGCCCTGGGCGCACGAGCTTCCCTAAGAACGCCGCACACGTGACGAGGCCGGTCCCCACGACGGGGTCCGGCCTCGTTCGTCGCACGAGTCGGCGCGCTCGACGCGCGCTTACTTGCCCATGCGGCGCTCGCGCTGCGCGTAGGAGCGCAGGGCGCGCAGGAAGTCGACGCGGCGGAAGTCCGGCCAGTAGACCTCGCAGAAGTAGTACTCAGAGTGCACGGACTGCCACAGCATGAAGCCCGACAGCCGCTGCTCGCCCGACGTTCGGATGACGAGGTCGGGGTCAGGCTGGTCCTTCGTGTACAGGTGTGCGGTGATATCCGCGTCGGTGAAGGAGTCGGCGAGCTCGTCGAGGGTGCGTCCCTGGGCCGACGCCTCGCGCATCATGGAGCGCACGGCCTCAGTGATCTCGTGTCGGCCGCCGTAGCCGACCGCGATATTGACGGTCATTCCCTGCACGTCGGCGGTGCGCGCGACGGACGCACGCAGATCCTCGGCCACCTTCTCAGGCAGCAGGGACAGGTCGCCGACCACGGCCAGCTTCCACCGCCCCTGATCCGCCAGGAGGGAAACGGCCTCGCAGATGATCCGCAGCAGCTCGCCCAGCTCGCCGGCATCGCGCGAGAGATTATCGGTGGACAGGAGCCACAGCGTCACGATCGATACACCCGCATCGTCGGACCACTGGAGGAACTCGCTGATCTTCCCGGCGCCAGCGCGGTGTCCCTGCGAGGCGGTCGCGCCCAGGGACTTCGCCCAGCGGCGGTTACCGTCCAGGATCACACCGATGTGGGCGGGCACGGCGGCGTCAGACAGCTCGGCTTTGAGGCGACGCTCGTACATGTCGTAGAGCATGTTCCACTGGGCCATGATGTCCCTCCTGCTGCTGTCGCACCCTGCGGTGCGGCGTACTCTTATGACGTTAAGGGTATCGCGCCGTAGGACGGCAGGGAACCACAAGCACTCTCGCTGTGCGAGAACACGCCTATCGCAACAAGTTACGGCGTAGTAACCTACGGAATCGTAAGAAATGTTGACAGGTTGACAGGGGGAACGGATGAAGATCGCATCGCTCAAGCCCAAGGAATGGTTCTCGGGCCAGCTCGTGCAGATCAAGCCGAAGCTGCGCGGATGGCTGCACCTGGGCGCCGCCCCGCTGTCCCTGGCCGCATCCATCGTCCTCGTCTGCCTGGCGCCCACGACCCCCACGAAGCTCGGATCCGCCGTCTACCTGGCGTGCTCCCTCATCCTCTTCGGCGTCTCGGCCGCCTACCACCGCTTCTATTGGGCCCCGCGCTGGGAGATCATGTGGAAGCGCCTCGACCACTCCAACATCTTCCTGCTCATCGCGGGCACCTACACACCGATCACGATCGCACTCCTGGAC
>CATYYP010000187.1 GCA_958415245.1 Schaalia odontolytica
ACCCGCTCTACCTGGACCGCCACGCGATCATCGGCGCGGACATGCTGGAGCTGGCGGAAAAGGCCGGCTACGACACCGACCTGATCCTCACGAACCTCGCGCGCACCTCGCGTCCGCGTGACCTCGTGACCAACGCGGGCCTGACGACGGTCATCTCCCCGCGCGCCGACCAGGCCACCCTGGACGCCGCCGCATCCCTGAAGGTCCTCGCGGTCGCACACATCTTCTACGCCGACATGGCCGACGAGATCCTCGACCGCCTGAGCGTCCTGCCCGCCGGCTACCACCTGGTGGCCACGACCTCGAACGAGGAGAACAAGGCCCTTATCGAGGCGCGCGCCCAGGAACGAGGCGTGGACGCCGACGTGCGCGTCGTGTCCTCCAACCGCGGCCGTGACATCGGCGCGTTCCTGGTGGATTGTGGCGACGTGCTGACCTCCGGCGAGTACGACATCGTCGTGAAGATCCACTCCAAGAAGTCCGTCCAGGACGACTACAACGCCGCTCAGCTCTTCAAGGAGCACCTCTACGACAACCTGCTGGCCTCCTCCGATCACGTGGCCGGCATCCTCGCGGAGTTCGCGGCCCACCCGGGCCTGGGCATGGCGATCGCGCCCATGCCGCACATGGGCTACCCGACGATGGGCCACGCGTGGTTCGCGAACCGCGCCCCCGCCCGCGAGTTCGCCAAGAAGGTCGGCATCACCGTGCCTTTCGACGACCACCAGCCGCTGGCCCCCTACGGCTCCATGTTCATCGCGCGCCCGGAGGCCCTGTCCCTGCTGACCGGCGCCGGCCTCGTCCCCGAGGACTTCCCGGAAGAAGGCGGCTACAAGGACGGCTCTCTGGCCCACGTCATCGAACGCCTCCTGTCCTATGCGGTCCTGTCGCGCGGCTACTACGTGCGTCCCGTCATGACCCCGAAGTGGGCGGGCGTGTACTACGGCTACCTCGAGTACAAGCTGGCGGCGACCTCCTCGATGATGCCCGCCTTCGCGATCGACCAGGTGCCCTTCCTCAAGGCGCGCATGGGCACGGTCCCGAACCTGCTGGGCGCCGTCAAGACCAACATCATGGTGCGCACGCCCGGACTGGGGAACGCGCTCAAGCCGGCGTACCGCGCGGCCCGCGGAGTCGCCCACAAGATCCGATCCATGAAGGGTGAGCGATGAGCCTGGCCTCCACGATCCGGGCTGCGGCCCCTCACACGCCCCAGTCCGTCGCGCAGGCATTCAACTCCAGGTCCAACTCGATCGGATTTTTGCGCTGGCTGATGGCCTTCATGGTCATCTTCTCGCATGCCGGACCGATTGCCGGTTTCTACGGCGGCGAGGACCTGGGCGTGCAGATCTCCAAGGAGCAGTCCATCGGTGGCGTCGCCGTCGCGGGTTTCTTCTTTTTCTCGGGATTCCTGATCACGCGCTCGCGCATGGGGCGCGCGACGATCTGGCGCTACATGTGGCGCCGCGTCCTGCGTATTTTCCCCGCCTTCTGGGCCGCCCTGCTCTTCACGGTCGGTATCCTCGCACCGATCGCCTACTGGCACACCTTCCATAACATTTCCGGTTACCTGCACCCGGCCACCGAGTCGCCGCTCACGTACTTCGTGAACAACATGTGGCTGAACCTGGGCCAGCGCAATATCGCCGGCATGGGCGAGAACCTGCCCTACTTCATCCTGCACGGCGCGCGCGACTGGAACGGCTCGGCCTGGACGCTCATCTACGAGTTCAAGGCCTACATCCTGGTGGCGATCCTCGGCCTGTTCGGGGCGCTCGCGAACCGCAAGGTGGGCGGTGCCTTCGCTCTCGTGCTGATCGCCCTCAATGCGCTGCAGTGGATGGGTGCGGGCCAGGTCGCCAACGTCAACTACCTGCTGCGCGACCCCTACATGCTGATGTTCATGGGCCCCTTCGCCTTCGGCATGCTGTTCACGCTCTACGGCGACAAGATCCCCATGGACTCGCGCCTGGCGTGGGGCGGCCTCATCTTCGGCGTGCTCTCCTACGCGTCGGGCGGCTGGAACATTGTCGGCCAGTATGGCTTCCTGTACTTCCTCATGTACCTGGCGATTCGCCTGCCCCTGCAGAACTGGGAGAAGCACGGCGACCTGTCCTACGGCATCTACATCTACGCGTGGCCGATCATGGCGTTCGCCGCCTACTTCCACCTGCAGGATCGTGGCTGGATCGCCTACCACCTGACGGTCGTCGTGACCGTGCACATCCTGGCCTACCTGTCGTGGCACCTCATTGAGAAGCCCGCGATGAGCCTGAAGAACTACCTGCCCGGATGGATGGACAAGCTCATCGAGCATTTCCGTCCCACGTACGAGGCCGTGGCCCGCCGCATCGTCACGCCGGCCCTGTCCTCGACCAGGATCGCGACGGTCATGGAGGCCGAAGAAGCGGCCGCACGTACCGAGGAGGAGACCAAGTGAGCGAGAAGAAGGCCGCCGGCCAGTTCAAGGAATCCGAGTCCGGTCTGCGCGACGTCTCCTTCGACGAGGGCGTTCCTGCCGGCTCGTGGAAGCGTCGCCTCCACTACGTGCCCCTCGCTGTCCTGCTCGCGGGAGCGTGCGCGGCCACCGGCGTGGGCACGTGGTACAAGGCCACTCACCCCGCTCCTCAGCCAGCTCCGGCACCTGCTGCCCAGGCCTCGTCCTTCGCGCGCACCACGCCCCAATCCCTGCCCGAGGTCTGCGCCCCCACCCCGCGCGCCGACGTGGGCCCGTGGACGCCCGGCGTGGCCGGCACCGCGGGCTACCTGCCCACGGACGCTGCCCAGGCCTCGTTCGAGCAGTCCATGACCGGCGTGACCACCTACGTTGAGGGCCGCGACGGCTATCTGTTCCTCTCCGACGTCTTCAACGCGAACTTCTCTCAGGCACTGGGCCGCGTGCGCCCCACCCCCGAGCAGGTGAGCGCGTGGGACCGCTACATGAGCGGCATCGAGACCGCCGCGAGCGAGCAGGGCGCGACCGCGCTGTTTGTGCCCGCCCCGGCCACGTGGGACGTCTACTCCGACAAGCTGCCCCAGTGGGCGGACCCGCTGATGGGCACGACCTCCCTGGATCTCATGCGTTCGGCGCTGCCCACCCACGCGTGGGTGGACGTGCGCGCGGGCCTGCGCGAGGCCCGCGAGGGGAGTGAGGCCCCGCTGTACTCGGCGGTCAACCCCCACTGGTCGCCCTACGCCGCGCACGTCGCGTGGAACCAGACACTGTCCTGCCTGGCCGCGGTCAACCCGCAGCTGGAGGGCCTGCCCTCCCTGACGCCGTCCGGCGTGAGCGGCGTGGACGCCCCCAACGAGTACGAGGCCCTGGGAGCCCCCGCCCAGACGGGGCCGTGGGCGGTGCCCACCTACGAGCAGGACCCGGGCAGCGTTCACCTCCTGCAGCTGGAGAGCCGCGATGAGCTGGCCGATACCGCCGCGCGCCTGTCCGAGGTCACGGGTGCCCCCGAGGTGTCGCTGGCCAGCCCCGTCGACTTCCAGAACAAGCCGGCGCTCACCTACAACCCGAACGGACGCGGCACCGCGCTCATCGTGCGTGACTCCCAGGGCAACAACCTGGGACCCGACGTGGCCGCGACCTTCGAGTACACGATCCAGGTCGGCCACGCCCTCGACTCCGACCAGCCGACGGATGTCGCCGCCCTTATTGAGGCATACAAGCCTAGCGTCGTGATCGTGGAGTTCACGCAGCGCTACCTCGCGCTCACGCCGGCCGCCGGCAAGTAGAATAGTTTTCCTGACCACGACAGAAGCGATGGGAGTAGCCGTGTCTGAGACGAAACGGGTCGTTGACCTGACGATGCGCATGGCGCAGCGCTCGATCTCCTCGGAGTTCAAGGGCACCGCGCTCGGCCGCCTCTGGTCCTTCATCAACCCGGTCGCCACGATCGCCGTGTATGCGCTGATCTTCGGCGTCGTCTTCCGCGGCGAGGCCGACAAGGGCGTGAACTCGGGGCTGTCGTCCTTCGCGCTGTGGATTGGCGTGGGTGTTATCGCCTGGAACTTCATGTCGAGCGGCATCCAGCGCGGCATGGATTCCCTCGTGGGCAACTCGGGTCTGTTGACGAAGGTCTACTTCCCGCGCCAGGTCCTCATCTATTCCTCGGTCCTGGCCCTGGCCTA
>CATYYP010000188.1 GCA_958415245.1 Schaalia odontolytica
GAAGCCGGAGGTGGAGGAGTCGGTGCCCGCGCCGAAGAGGCCCTCGCGGTGGGCAATGGGCTCGGGGAGGGCGAATCCGCGCTGGGACGAGGCCGGGGCGACCTCGGCGGGCGCGTTTTCCTCGGGGGTGGAAAGGTCGCTCATGCGAGGAGTCCCTTCATCTGGTGGGTGGGGGTCGCCTCGAGGGCGGCCTGCTCGGCGCGGCGCGCGATCTCGCGGCGGTGAACGCCGAGGGGTTCCTTGCCGATCTGCTCACGCAGGACGAGGACCGCGTGGATGAGGGCCTCGGGGCGGGGCGGGCAGCCGGGCAGGTAGACGTCAACGGGGACGATGTGGTCGCAGCCCTGGACGACGGCGTAGTTGTTGAACACGCCGCCCGAGGACGCGCACGCACCCATGGAGATGACCCACTTGGGTTCGGGCATCGAGTCGTAGACGCGGCGGATAATGGGCGCCATCTTGTGCGAGACACGGCCCGACACGATCATCATGTCGGCGTGACGCGGCGAGGCACGGAAGACCTCGAGGCCGAAGCGCGACATATCGAAACGGGGGGTGCCGGCGGCCATCATCTCGATGGCGCAGCACGCCAGACCCATGGTGACGGGCCACTGGCTGTACTTGCGTGCGAGCCCGAGGACTTTTTCGACGCTGGTGAGCGCGATACCCGCGGGCAAGGATTCTTCAAGTCCCACTTGTCTTTTCCTTACTTATATCTCAGTAGTCCAGGCCGCCGCGTCGCCATTCGTAGGCGTAGGGGACGCAGAGGGTGACCAGGAAGCTCATCATGACGACCAGTCCGAACAGGCCCAGCTGGTTGAAGCTGACGGCCCACGGGTACATGAACACAACTTCGATGTCGAAGATGATGAACGTCATGGCGACCAGGTAGTAGCGCACCGGGAAGCGACCCTCGGTGAGGTGAGCGCTGGTCGGCTGGATACCGCACTCGTAGTTGTCGGCCTTGGTCTTGGACTTCTTGGTGGGGCCCAGGATCGCGGAGGCGCCCAGGCCTCCGAAGGCTAGTACGAGGGCAGCTGCCGACATGATGAGCAGCGGCACGTAGGGATTCGTCATCGTTCCTCCCGGTTATCGGTGATGGTGGTCATGCGGGGCGCACCACCTTGGTCAGCATTGTGATGAGTTGGTCGTCGAAGTCGCCCCCGGTCCTCTCGTACCCGTCCGACAGGAGTTTGTGGACGAGCGTCATGAGGCGCGGAATGGGCAGCCCGACGTTCGTGCAGGTACGCATGATCGTCGGGTTTTCGATGAGCGCGACGAAGATGCGGCCCAGCTGGTAGTAGCCGCCGTATTCGTCGCGAAGCATGTGGGGATATTCGCTCATGGCGCGGTCGATGCCGGCGCGGTGGGAGCGGGACAGGGCCTGCGCGATGCACGAGGCCGCGTAGCGTCCGGCCTTCATGGCCGGGGCGATGCCTTCGCCGTTGTAGGGGGAGACCATGCCGCCGGCGTCGCCGACGAGGACGAGGCCCTGAACGTAGTGCGGTTTGCGGTTGAAGCTCATGGGCAGGGCGGCGGAGCGGAGCTGACCGATCTGGTTCTCGGGGGTGAAGCCCCATTCCTCGGGCAGGTTCGCGGTCCAGGTCTTGAAGACCTCACGGTAGGGCAGGTTGGTGGCGCCGGCGCGCGAGGCGACGGAGCCGAGGCCGACGTTGACGATGCCGTCGCCCATGGGGAAGATCCAGCCGTAGCCGGGCAGCAGGTCGGAGGCGCCGGGGGTGCCGCTCCACAGTTCGAGGTGGGATTCCATCCATTCCTCGTCGCCGCGGGGGCTGTGGAAGTAGGCGCGTGCGGCCACGCCCATGGGGCGGTTCATCTTCTTTTCGAGGCCGAGGCTGGTCGCCAGTCGGGCGGCCACTCCCCCGGCGTCGACGGTGATGGATGCGCGCACCTCGAAGGTGGTGGCGTTCTTGCCGCGCCCGCTCTTAGCCGTCACGCCGACGACGCGGCCGGAGCCGTCCTGGATGGCGCCGACGACGGTGACACCCTCGTAGAGGCGGGCGCCGGCCTCGACGGCGCGCTGCGCGAGCGCGTGGTCGAGGTCCATGCGGGCGCGGGTCATGCCGTAGCCGGGCAGGGACTTCTGGTCAGGCCAATCCATGTGGACGGTGTGACCGCCGCCGATGACGGTCAGGCCGCGGTTTCGCATCCAGCCGGTGGTGTCCACGCCCATCGCGATGAGCTCGTGGACGGCGGCCGGGGTGAGCCCATCGCCGCAGATTTTGTCGCGCGGGAACGGGCTTTTCTCCAGGAGGATGACATCGAGGCCTGCTCTGGCCAGGTGGTAGGCGGTGGAGGACCCGCCAGGGCCTGCGCCGACGACGACAACGTCAGCGCTCATGTCGCTAGGCATGGTGGATGCCACGGCATTCCTCCGTCATGTGGTGCGCGGGTGCATCCGCGCGAGTGTGCAAGGTGGATGAAGTGTGCACATCACTTCATTCCGCAAACAACCCTAGCTAGGTCACCCTCACCTCGGCGACCGAGCGCACTTTTTCCCACCGTTTCAACGAACGAGGCCGGGGCCAGGCTCGCTCATAGCACCCATTTGCGCAACAACGCGTTGTCGTAAATGGTGGCCCCGGCCTCGTTGATAAGGCGACACCGCACAGCGAAAGGCGCCAGGACCAACCAGCCCTGACGCCACACGCGTGAGACTCCTACTGCCCGTCTACGACACCGGGTAGCAGTGTTCGGGTTCTTCGAGGCCGGGGGCGAAGTCCACCTCCCGACCGTCGAGGCGGAAACGCGTACGCCCGACGACCTCGACGGCCTCGCGCCGAGCGAGCCACTGGGCCGCCTCGCAGCGTTCCTGCTCCGTCAGCCAGTCCAGCGGATCGGAGGAGGATTTGAACCCCGCGACGGCGGCGACATCCTGCAGCCAGGAGATTTCCCGATCTCCCAGCAGGTTCTTCATGTGCCGGAAGAAGACGACGTCGGGATCGCAGTCGATGAGGGGGCGCAACCACAGGCGCGCGACCGACGTCATGAAGGCGTTGCGAGCCTCGGCGTCGGAGCGGTCGTCCGTCGCGTAGTTTTTCCAGATCGGAGCGACATCGCAGCCGACGCGAATGCCGTCGTAGATGCCGATGGAGGGGATGATGAGAGCGCCCGAGCCGAGCAGGTAGACATCCTCACCCAGACCCTGACGCAAGAGCCGGGAACCGATGACGTAGGCGTCGTCACCAGTGACCTGATCGTCGTGGCGCACGCCGTCGATGGCGGCGGCATTGACAAAATCGGCCTTCACGTAGCCGATGCCCGCATCGACGAGGGATTGGGCCAGGTCACGCAGGTATTCCTGAGTGAGCGGATGGGTTGTGTCAAGGGCGTAGTACGGGCCTCCCCAGTTGTATCCGGCGATGGCCAGCTCCCCCGAAGGGGTGTGCACGAATGCCTCGGGATGCTCGCTGAGGAAAGGCGTGCCGGGCCTCGCAATGAAGGGGGCCACCCAGACACCCGGGGTCACCCCCAGCGCGGAGATGTCCGAGGCGCGAGCACCCAGATCCTCGCCGAACTTCTCGTTGGCCCGCCAGTCGCCCACACCCTTCTGCCAGCCGTCGTCGATCTGGAGCGTGTCGAACCCCAGCTGCGCGAGTCCCGGCAGCTGGGATTCCAGGACGTCCCACGAGACCTTCTCGTAGTAGGAGTACCACGAGCACCACACCCGGGGAGCGCGCCCGGGAGTACGAGCACAATCGCTCAGGAAACGCACGTACGCGTCGAAGATCGCCGCTTCGCTCCCCCACGCGAGGAGCCAGAGGGCGGGGCGAGTCTCGTCGAACGCAGCCAGATGATCCTCGTCGGCGCGCACGCGGGGGTGGCCGCCCTCGAGGGCTCCGACGAGGACGCCGCTGCCATCCACCTCGTCAACGACGGCCCCCATCCAGGAACCGTGGTGGCGAACCGTATCGTCGGCCATCGGATCGTCTGCCGTGGCCCGACGCTCGTCGGTGGGGATGCGCAGCGGTGCAGCCGCGAGGTCGTTCCAGCCGGAGGGAGACCAGGAGTTGTGCCCGCTGCGGTAGAACTGGCCGTTCGCGCACCCGTGCAGGATCGCGAGCCGCGAGGAACGAATGAGCGCGTACCCCTCCCC
>CATYYP010000189.1 GCA_958415245.1 Schaalia odontolytica
GGATCGTTCCGTACAGGTAGGACACGATGAGGGCCGCGATGAGAGCGATGGCGGTGACGGTCAGCAGGAAGGAAACGAGGACCTTCAGTGCGGGCAGGACGAACACGAAGAACGAGATGTCCAGACCGAACTGGGGATCAACCTGATCGAAGGAGGAGCGGTTGAGGAACTGGAGCAGCGTCTGCCACTCCGTGGCCAGGCGAGCACCATTCGTGAAACCGAAGAACAGAGCGACGCCCCAGAACGCGAATCGGCGCACGGGCTCGAGAGCCTTCTGGTAGGCGCGCAGGGAGGCCGACGCCTGTCCGCGCGTCGAGGAGGCGCGATGCCGGTACGCGTAGGACATCGAGAAGAAAATGAGGGCCGTGGCCACGACGAATCCAACGACGAACAGGCCGATGTGTGCTCCCCACTGGGTGAGGATGACGCGGGTGGCGCTCATCTGGCGGAACCAGAGGATCTCGGTCCACACGATCGACGCAGCGTAGATGATCGCGCCGATAGCGATCAGGACGCCCAGAGTGATCGCGCCGGGGCCGGGCTTGTGCATCTTCAGCTCGACGGGTGGGCTATCGGGGTCTCGTGGCGCCCGCGCTCCCCCCGGGGGGAAGACCGAAAAATTGAAGCTCACGGCAGTCCTCTCTGTAAAACCGATCGACTCCGATCCAGTGTAGCGGCGCACATGCACTTCTTCGTCTCTGTCTTATTCGCTCTCCGTGAGATTATGGGGGCATGACTGTTGAGATGATGCCGAGCGCGCGTGAGATCGCGCTGGCCAACGTGGTTGTCGATATCGAGAAGGGCGCAGCCCGTGTGGGCTGGGATCACGCCCCGTCCATCTACGCGCTGGTGCCGACTGCGATGCTGCTGGCCGACCCGAATCTGCCTGCTGACATTGCGGAGCAGCTGCGCGCCGGCTGGGATGGCACCGAGGACCACCTGAGCGCGATCATCCAGGAGGACCTGGCTGACGACGACATCGAGCAGGTTCTGGCGCATCTGGCCTGGCCGGAAACCGTGCCAGGAGCAGCGATCACGGTCGAGCGCATCGTCGTTCCGCCGGAGGTCGAGGACGAGGCCCCCGAGGACCCCGACGAGGCCCTGGCCTTCATCTCGGATCACCCCCTGCGCACGGACGTGCGTCTGGCCGTTGGCGTGATGCGTACGGGCGAATCGTGGTGCGCGCTGCGCACCCGCGCCTTCGACTCTGACGACAAGGTCGGGCAGGGCTCGGCGCTCGTTCCGGCGCTGGTGGACGCCCTGCGCGCATCCCTCGAGCCGGTGACGGACGAGCAAGCCTGAGAGCATAGAGGAGGCCCCGGCCTCGTCCGGACCAGATGGACGAGGCCGGGGCCCTTTGTCACCCACCTGACGAAAGTCGGTGGGCGGGCTTGAGAGCGCCCCCCGCGCTACTGGCAGGTCGGCAGGGCGTCCCCGGTGCCGTCTGCGATGGAGTGCACGGCGTTCACCGCCTCGTCGAGGGTGGACACCGAGACGACACGCAGCCCATCGGGGACGTGTCCGACGACCTCATTACAGTTTTCTGAAGGGGCGAGGAACCACTGGGCCCCGTCGCGGTGTGCGCCCCACAGCTTCTGCTGGATGCCGCCGATGCCTCCGACTTGGCCGTCGTAGGACATGGTTCCGGTGCCCGCGATGACGTTGCCGCCGGTCATGTCACCGGGGGTGAGACGATCGATGATGCTGAGCGAGAACATCATGCCGGCGCTCGGGCCACCAACGCCGTCGATGTTGACGGTGATGTCGACGGGCAGGGCGGGGTCGACGGAGAGGTAGACGCCGAGCTTGGATCCGCTCTCGGTAGCGGACGCGGCGACGGATGCGAAGGAGACGTCCTGCGTGGCGCCTTCTCGCTCGATCGTCAGCGTCATCATGGAGCCGGCCGGCACCGATCGCATGAGGGCGAAAGGAGTTGCGGCGCTGGTGATCTCGTGACGCACACCGTCGGGGGTCGTGATCGCGCGGAGGATATCTCCCTGTTGGACGATCCCTTCCGCGTTGGTTCCCTCGACCGCGCCCTCAATCGTGACCGTCGCGGGAACCTCCCACCCGAGGTATTCAAGGGCGGCGACCTGCGAGGTCGTCTGCGAGTTACGCATCATGGCCAGCTGAGCCGTGCTCGCCCGTTCCTGCGTCAATCCCTTGGGATACACCGACTCGTAGTCCACGATCTTGCTGTGCGGGTCAAAGTACGCGGCGATGAGCTGCGCGAAGTTCAGGCGAGACTTGGGGTTTCCCGATTCGGAGACCGTCACCATGCGCAGCTGCCCCTGCCCCGGCTTCGCGGGCGCCTTGTACGAGGTGGACTGAGGCTCGTCCTGCTGGATCGGTTCCCCCGTTGCAGGGTCGGTTCCCTCGATCTGGAGCATGGGAACTCCGTTGTCGGATCCCAGCACATTGAAGGTCGGGCCAGGGCTGTTGACCACGAAGGGAACGGGGATCCAGAAGAGGATCACCACCATGGCGAGCGTGGCGAGGATCGCCGTGACGATCCGCCAGCTGATGATGGGGATACGCCGGGTGGAGTCATCCTCCTGCAGGGGCACCAGCTCGATATTCTCCGAGGTCATCTGCGCATCATTCACCGTGTCATTGTGTCCCACCCGCTCCCCCTGCGCACGCGCGCCGCGCACCACCCCTTCAGCTCTCAGCGTTTTTGCAGAAGATTGTCAGCCCCCGCGAACAACGGGCGGCTAGTCTGTGGTCATGAACGAGTTTGACTCCGGCACCCCGTTTGAGGACTTCCTGCGCTCGATCCTGGGCGAGGAGGCGGCAGCTGAGGCCGCACGCGCCCTGCAGGCTCAGGGTTTCGATCCCGCGAATCTTCCCCCGGAGTTTTCCGATCCCGCGCGCATGCGCGCGGCGATGGGCCAGTTCCAGTTCCTCATGAACACGACGGCCGGCCCCGTCAACTGGCGCATGGTGGAGGACAGCGCAAAGCAGGCAGCGTACGCGAGCGGCGACCCCTCCCCCACAGCCACGGAGGCCGAGGCCGCGCGTCAGGCGATGACGGTCGCGGACCTGTGGCTCGATGCGGTCACCGATTTTGCCTCCGGTCCGGTCACCCGCGATGTGTGGAGCAAGGTCGCGTGGGTCGAGCACACGATTCCGACGTGGAAGCGCATCTGCGAGCCCGTCGCACTCAACGTGTCGCGCGCCCTGTCCGCCGCCCTCTCGGAGCAGTTCGGTTCCGAGGGCCTGGGGGATGCGGCCTCCCTGCCGGACGGCATGGCTGCGATGCTCGGCAAGACACAGGAAATGATGCCGCGACTGTCGGCGATGATGTTCTCCGCGCAGATCGCACGCGCGCTGGCAGCCTTGGCCGGCGAGTCGTTCGGCACCTTCGACACGGGCATCCCCCTGTCAGACACGTCGCACGCCGCACTGCTGCCGCACAACGTCGCGCAGTTCTCCGAGGGGCTCGACATCCCCTTCGATGAGGTCCGTCAGTTCCTCGCCGTGCGCGAGGCGGCGCATCGCCGGCTCTTCGCCTCGGTCCCGTGGCTGGAGGGCGACCTGGTGCGCGCGGTCGAGCGCTACGCGTCCCAGATCGCGATCGACACGGAGGCCATTTCCGAGGCTGCGCGCTCGGTGGACCCCTCGGATCCGCACTCGGTGGAGTCTGCCCTCAGCGGCGGTGTGTTTGCACTGTCGACGACGCCCGATCAGCGTCGTGCGCTCACGCGCCTGGAGACGATGTTGGCCCTCATCGAGGGCTGGGTCGAGGTCGTGACGGCCCGCGCTACCCTTCCCTACCTGCCCCACGCGGACGCGCTGCGCGAGATGATGCGTCGCCGCCGCGCGTCGGGCGGCCCCGCAGAGGAGATCCTCGGGACCCTCATGGGTCTGCAGATGCGCCCGCGTCAGGCACGCGGCGCCGCGTCGATCTTTGCGCTGGTGGAGGCCGACGGCGGGCGCGACGCTCGCGAGGCCCTGTGGTCGCACCCGGATATGGTTCCCTCCGAGACGGAGCTGGCCACGCCGGACACCGTCCTCACGCTGCGCCAGGCTGCTGCCGAGGAGGACGCGGATATCGACGCCGCCCTCAACTCGCTCCTGGATGGAACGCTCGGCTGGGCGGATGGGCTGGAACC
>CATYYP010000190.1 GCA_958415245.1 Schaalia odontolytica
ATATTAGCCCGCTCTGCTTCCTCCCCCGGCCTCGTTGATCAATGAACGAACGTGGTCAGCGGGCTCGATCTAAGGCTCCTACACTGTTTTTCACACGCCACAAAAGAGGACGGCCGCTCAATGCAGCGCAGGCTCAGATGAGCGTGTCGTTGAGTGGGAAAGCGAGGAAGAACGATGTCGTCCACCGAGCAATACCTGGATTTCGTGCTCGACCTGCTGGGCGAGCTGGAAGACGTGGCGCACCGCAGGATGATGGGCGAATACGTCCTCTACTACCGGGGCAAGGTTATCGGCGGTATCTACGACGACCGCTTCCTGCTCAAGGTCACGCCCGCCTCCGACCGTCTTCTGCTCGAGGCCCAGCGCGCCATCCCCTACGAGGGAGCGAAGGAGATGCGCCTCGTCGAGATAGAGGACCGCGACGTGCTGTTCGACGTAGTCTCAGCCATGTGGGAGGAGCTACCTGCGCCGAAGCAAAGGAAGAAAAAGTAGACGCGGCCCCGGCCTCGTGACGACGAGGTCGGGGCCAGTTTTCGCTTTTCTGGAGGCAGGGGAGTGGTTGAAGCCGCTCCTGAGAAAACGGACTACTGCTTGTCGGTGTCGCTATCGGTGTCTGCTTCCGCGCTCGCAGGGGTGGCCGTCGGGGCGTCTGCACCGTTGGATTCGCCCGGGTTCTCGCAAGTGTCCGGCTCGGCGGGACTGGCAGGGGCGCTGGGCGTGGCAGCGTCTCGTGGGCTCAACCAGTAGAAGATCTCGCGGAGTCCCCACGCGCACAAGGCGGCGACGAAGTGGTAGGGCAGCCACGCAGTCACAAGCCCCCAGTCAGAAGAGCCGTCAAGTGCGCCTCCCAACAGCCATCCCAGCCACCACAGGACCGCCACGTCGGACAATACGGCCCCCACGATCGCGACAATCTTCCACGATCCCGCCTTCTCGAGGAACTTTCGGGTGATGGCTATCAGCACCTGAAAGAAGGTGAAGAAGCCAAGGAAGCCAAAGAAGTAGATGAGTGCCAGGTCCATCGCATAGGAGAGCGGGAGCCCGACCAGGAAGATCACGTGGAGAACGAGGTACCGGACAAAGAAGTTAACAATCCCTCGCGGGTCACGCGCATCTGTCATGCCCCCATCCTATCGGGGTTTTCAGGCGTGAGAAACGGCCTGGCCTCGTTTATATTGACGAGGCCAGGGCCGAGTAGTGTGTCCTGCCTGGCGGAAGGGGAGCAGAAGCTCAGAGGGAGGAGATGAACTTCGCGAGGCGCTTCGCGTGCTCGCGCGAACGCTCCACCATGTCGGCGCGCGCCGCCTCATCTGTGCGATTCGCGTACGACACCCCGTACAGGGGAAGGCTCCCCGCAAACTCCATGCCCGTCAGCGCGCACGTCGCCTTCGCGGGCGTCAGCAAGTCGTTGAAATCGACGGAATCCGGTGCGTAGTAAGCCTCCGACGCCCCCGTCGTCACCGACACCACCAGCTTCTTACCGCGCAGCGCCGTCCCCGTAGACCCGTGGCTGAAACCGCGCACAAACACGTCCTCCATCCACTTCTGCAGCAGCGCCGGCCAGCCGTACCACCACAGCGGATACTGCAACACGATGACGTCCGCCGCGCGAAGCTTTTCCTGCTCCGCCTCAACGTCGAACGTGTACTCCGGATAGAGGTCATCGAGATGATCGATCTCGGCGCCAGGAAGCAGGGAGGATAGCTTCTCCAGAATCGTCTTATTCGCAACCGAATCATCGCCGGTGCGCGGGTGTCCCGACACAATCAGAACGTTGGACATCGCATTTCCTTTCGTTGATGCGAGGAGTCTACGCCCGCCCGTGGGGCCGTGAACAGGGCGTACACACGGGTTTCGCGTGGGGTGAAGACGCAGAAAAGAAGACGCTTCCACGCCGAACTACAATAGAGACATGGCACACACTAACTCCCAGCCCCTCACTCTGCGCCGCATCCTCCTCGTCATTGCAACGGGCGTCGGTGCGGGCTTCCTCTCCGGACTCTTCGGGGTGGGAGGCGGCCTCGTCATCGTGCCAGCCCTCATGGCCGTCCTCGGCATGGACCAGCGCCGCGCCTCGGCCACGTCGCTTGCCGCCATCATCGTCACCGCCGCCGTCGGCTCGGGAAACTACGCCCTGCACGGCGAGGTCTCCTGGGCGGGAGCCGCCCTCCTCGTGGTCGGCGCGCTCGTGGGCTCACAGGTCGGCGTATGGCTGCTGCGCCGCCTCCCTGCGCCCGCGCTGCCCTGGATCCTCATCGGCTTCACTGTCTTCGTCATCGTCTCCCAATACCTGCACGTCCCCACGCGAGAGGGAACCGTGTCGCTGGCCCCGGCCTCGTGCGCCCTACTGATCCTGGTGGGCCTGTGCGCCGGCATCCTCTCCGGCCTGGTCGGCGTGGGTGGCGGATCCGTCATCGTGCCCGGCATGGAACTCGCCGTCGGCGCGGGAGACCTGATCGCGCGCGGCACCTCCCTCCTCGTCATGATCCCCACCGGCATCGCTGGCACCGTCACCAACCTGCGCCATGGCATGGTCGACCTGCGTGTCGGACTCATCGTCGGCGCCTCCGCCGCGGCCACGGCACCCGTCGGGCGCCTCGTGGCTACGTGGGTATCCCCGAGAGTGGGCGCGATCCTCTTCAACATCTTCCTGCTCTCCATCATCGCCTCGACGATTCTGAAGATGCGCAAGAAAGCCCGCGCCCAGGGCTAAACGAAACGGCCCCGGCCTCGTGGAAACGAGACCGGGGCCAAACACTAAGCCGCTAGCGCGACGAGCGGATCACTCGTCGGCGGCGCTGGGGTGCGTCATGTCGGCGGGAACGACCCACGCGTCGAACTCCTCGGCCGTCAGGAAGCCCAGCTCGAGGGCGGACTCGCGCAGCGACAGGCCCTTGTGATGCGCGTTCTTCGCGATCTTGGAGGCCTTGTCGTAGCCGATGTGGCGGTTCAGGGCCGTCACCTGCATGAGGTTGATGTCCAGGTTGTGCTGGATCTTCTCGTAGTTGGGCTCGATGCCGTACGCGCAGTTCGTATCGAAGGACACGCAGGCGTCGCCCAGCAGACGGATGGACTCCAGGACGTTCCACGCCATGACGGGCTTGAAGACGTTGAGCTGGAAGTTGCCCTGCGAGCCGGCGAAGCCGACCGTCGCGTCGTTGCCGAAGACCTGGGTGGCGACCATGGTCATGGCCTCGCACTGTGTCGGGTTAACCTTGCCCGGCATGATGGACGAGCCCGGCTCGTTCTCGGGGATGATCAGCTCGCCGATGCCGTTACGCGGACCGGAGGCGTACCAGCGCACATCGTTCGCGATCTTCATGAGGGCGTCGGCCAGGACGCGCAGCGCACCCGAGACCAGCACCAGCGCGTCGTGCGCGCCCAGGGCGGCGAACAGATTGTCGGCCTGCTTGAACTCGATGCCCGTCTCCTCGGAGATCTTCTTGGCGGTGAGCTCACCGAACTTCGGGTGAGCGTTCAGGCCGGTGCCCACGGCGGTGCCGCCGATGGCCAGCTCGCGCGCACGGGTGTCGGCGTACTCGATGCCATCGAGGGCGAAATCGATCTGAGCAACCCAGCCGGAGATGACCTGGCCCAGGCGGATCGGGGTGGCGTCCTGCAGGTGGGTGCGGCCCACCATGATGACGTCCTCGAACTCCTTGGCCTTCTTGTCCAGGGTGTCACGCAGCTGGCGCACGCGCGGGTACATGTCGTGCAGCTCGGAGACGACCGCGATGTGCATGGCGGTGGGGAACGTGTCGTTCGAGGACTGGCCACGGTTCACGTGGTCGTTGGGGTGCACGGGCGACTTGGTGCCCATGGTGCCGCCCGCGATCTCGATGGCGCGGTTAGAGATGACCTCGTTGGCGTTCATGTTCGACTGCGTGCCCGAACCGGTCTGGAAGACGACCAGCGGGAAGTTGTCGTCGAGCTTGCCGGAGATGACCTCGTCACCGGCCTGCGCGATGTAGCCGGCGATGTCGGCGGGCAGCTCGCCCAGTTCGGCGTTGGCCAGGGCAGCGGACTTCTTCAGGATGCCAAGGGCGCGCACCATCGGGCGGCCCCACAC
>CATYYP010000191.1 GCA_958415245.1 Schaalia odontolytica
AGGGCGGCACGTACCCCCAGCAGCCCTTCCCGAGCCAAGCCCCAATGCAGCCGCAACCCGGCCAATACCAGGGCGGCACGTACCCCCAGCAGCCCTTCCCGAGCCAAGCCCCAATGCAGCCGCATAGGCTGGGCAACATGGGCCGTCCGGTGATGAACACGAACTACGCGACGGCGCTCAACGTCCTGAAGATCCTCACGATCAGCGGTGTCATTGCGTATTTTGTGCTGAGCAATTTCTACGATATGGGCGACATCAAATTCAGGTGGCAGAGCATTGCGAGCGCCGTGGGCACCATCAGTATGCTCATCTGTGCGGTCATCATCGTCGTGACGGCTCACCGCATGAACCAAGCGAAGCACGCTGGCGACAGGACGAACATGCGTAAGCCAATCGTCTCGCTCGTAGTACTCTCTATCCCCGTCCTGGTCGTCGGAACGATGTCGATTATTGGTTCCGTACAGTCGGTTGCGGATACGATCGAAGGAACACAGACCGTCACCGTCAAGTCGTGCAGCTACAGTGAGCTCAGAACACGCTCGAAACGGAGAGGCACCTCTACGTCCTACAGGTTCGATCTCACCCTCACCGACGGCTCAAAGCACACGACTCGCTTGAGCGGCGCATCCAAGGGGACCGGCCCCTACAGCGCCCTCTACGAAGCGTGCGCTGACAAGAAGGGGGCCTCACCTCTGACACTTGAGGTCTATCGCCACAGCTGGATCATCGTCGACGCGCGGATTGAGTAGGATGCTGCGCGTTCTCACCGACGAGGTGGGTGCACCCGCCCAGCCCACGCCTCGTCCGTCTCCGTCCCAGTTGAAACGGTTCTTATGAGCAACAAAGCGCCTCTCTGCTCCGATCAGCCCTCCGTCGATGAATCCCATATCTCGCGCACTGCCATTGCGGTAGCGGCCGGGAGCCTCACCGCAATTGTGTGCTGGATGATCATCCAATTCGCACGCATGTCACCCATCGCCGTTCCCGTCATCATCCCCATCTGCGCGGCTATTATCCTGAGCGGAATCATTGGATGTGCCATCTATTATTCAATCGGTTTCGCTATACGAGACTCGCATAGGCCCCGTCGGCACCGCAAAGAACGCGACTGAGCACCGCTACCCGCAGTACCACCGTTGAGGCACCCCCATGAGCAAGCGTAAGAACACGTCTACCACACCCGAATCCCCAACGAATTCGCTGACGAAAGAGCAGAAGCGCTATTCGACAGCGTTCTGGATCGTCCTCACTCTCATCTTGTATGGTTTGGGCCATTTGGCAGACACAATTTCCCCTCATGGCCCCTCTCGGTTCCGTTGGCTGGTTTTCTCCTACGGCATAGCATTTCTCTTCATGTTCGCGTGCATCGCCGCCATTACCTACTTGTTTCAATGGTTCGACAAGCGCGAGCGAGCTGGCACTGCAATGGGCTTGCACAAACGAGCCACAGCTCTCGTGATACCGGTGCTTATTCTGATTCCAAGCGCCTACAACGCTCTAGGTTACGGGACGAGTGTCGTCTTCGATCTCTTCACCGGTCCGCAGACTGTGACCGTCTCATCATGCACACGCGAAATTGTTTCGCGCCGAGAACCACATGGACGCTACCGAACCGTGTCCGTAGCTGACTATCACTTCATCATGACGCTGGCCGACGGAACCACCCGTCAGACAGTCATCGATAGCCGCGTATTTCTCGATGACCGACGCGTCGACGAAGTCCTGTACAGTGCTTGCGTCAAGAATCCAGGGACAACGTCGATGACACTTGACGTCTACTACTACTCGTGGATCATCGATCAAGCAAGGCTGGATTGACGAGGCTCACCGTCGCTCCGACGCACGTACACGTGGAAGCCATCCAGCTCCACCCGCAAACGCACGTCCACTCCGGCGCGCGCCGCCATGCGCGCGAACTCGATCGCATCGGGGCCCAAGACGCCCACGTCGCATGGGTGAGATACGCGCCCTCATCGAGGCCGCGAGCGGTACTGTGAAGACTGACGAGCAAGTCGGTGCCTGGTCGCAACCGCGCACCGGGATTCTCCCGGAACCTCACCCGATCCTGAGGAGAGGCCCTAGGCTCGTCATCATGCACCCGTCCGACAGGTAGCAGCCATGAGCAATCAATACCCTTATCTCTCCCCCTACGATCGGTCCACTGACGGCAGTCAACCCGCCAACCAGCCGCAGGTGCCGCAGCCGCAAGCGGGTGACGCGCAGCCTTCCTTGCCGCCGCTCTCGTACCAGGGTTGGGAATACCAGGGGTCCCCATACGGGGAGGCGCATGCCGCGTCGTCCGAAGCCGACGAGGCCTCTCAGAGTGTTCCTTCCCCCACCGATCCTTCCGGCGAGGGCAAGGCACCGAAGAAGCACACGGGGTGGTGGCTTCTCCTCCTGCTCGTCGGACTCCTCGTCGGCATGGTCTTCTATTTCTTCGGCGAGATGTTCGACTTCGGCACGGAACGGATCGTCTGGACCCTCATCAAGTGCGCCGTCGCGCTCGTCTTCGCCCTCGCCATGATTCCCCTCTATGCCGCTACGCGACGCAATTACCTCGTGGCGAGCGCGCGGGGCGATGAGAAAGTGGCACAACAACGCCAGCTCGGCCTGGGCATGGTCGGTGTCTTTGGCGTCGGATTCGCCATTTACGCGCTGTCGAACGGCGTTCCCGCGGTGCTTGACGTCGCCGACGGCCCACACACTGTCACGGTCACGTCATGCAGCTTCGACCAGTACAAGACGAGTCGGTCACGCTACCGCGGCGGCGTCTCGACCGTGTATAAGAACCAGTTCATCATGACGTTTGAGGACGGCTCGACCCACACGCAGACCGTTGAGACGGACAGCAAGGATGAGATTGCGAGGCAAGGGGACGTGACAGCCGTCCTCTACGAGGCCTGTGCCCTGCGCTCCGGCAGCGCAACCATGACCATCGGCTACTACACGCATTCGAGGGTCGTCGCGAGCGCGAGGATCAACAACTGATCGCTCGGCCGACATGCCCAGGAGGCCTGCGCTAGTGCCCCGACCTCTTCCCCAACCTCTGCGACCCGAAAAGGATCCCATGTCACGCACCCCAGCTTCCTCTCCTCGTCGGGCATCCTCTCCCGCGCAAGGCCCGACACACACAGGTGTCCTCAAGAAGATCGCCACCGCCATCGGGGCCGTCCTCGTGGCTCTGGTCATTGCTGCCATCGCCCTCTTCTGGTTCATCGGAGATCACACAGATTTCGGTCGCGAGCGCGTCGTGTGGAAAGCGCAGGCCTGCGGCGTTGGGCTCGTCCTCGTCGCCGGGCTCCTCATCGCGTGCGCGTTCGCGTACCTCGGCGTTTGGCGGGCCAAGCGCGACGTCGATATTGAGAAGTACAACCAGCGTTCCTTCGGCATGGCCGCCCTGTGCGTGATCGCGTTATACGTGGGATTCCGGGCGATCAGCCAGGGCCTTCCCGCCTTCCGCGACTTACAGGAGGGCACCACCACCGTCACCGTCACCTCGTGCAGCTACGAGCAGACGCCACGATCAAACCCGAGGACGCGCGGTGATCGTACGCCCGACAACGGATGGGACAACACCTTCACGATGACGCTCGCTGACGGCACCAAGCGGGCCACGGTCATCAAAACAGCCACTGGTGAGGACATCGCCTCTCGCGGCCGTCTCACGGGCGTCCTCTACGATGCCTGCGCTTCGCGCTCCGGGTCCGCCTCCATGACCATGGAGGTCTACCCCCACACGTGGTCCATCGTCGAGGCGCGCATCGACTGAGGCCACTTCCTCCCGCCACGCGGCACTGTGCCATTGGCGTGCGCCCCCTCGCCCAGCCGACCCCTGGTGTGCGAGCCTCGACTAGTCGTATCTGTACCGGGCGACACGGGGTTGCCTGCAACCGTCGTCCTCGATCAGCGAAGCCGTGAAACGACGCGTGAAACGGGTCGACTCACGCCTGGGTGAGGATCCCCGAGATGAAACGCGCACTGTAGTCGAGGGCGGCCTCGGCCTCGGGAATGGTGGGAACGCCCAGGACATACACGTGGAAACCAT
>CATYYP010000192.1 GCA_958415245.1 Schaalia odontolytica
GCCGACACGCCGTCACGAGGCTTCTCATGACGCCAAACCCCGATGTGGCCGCTGAGTCTGAATGACTCGCCCGGTGTGGGGTCGGGACTCGCCTGCCGCAGCCCCGCAAGCCTCACCTGACGCGGCCTCGCACCCGGCTGTGCGCCCCGCCGCGGCCTCCCTGCGCCCAGGGCGAAAGCGCGCGCACGCCGCCCGCGCTTTTCGTAGTCTGTAACCAGTCAACTGGGACGGGTGTACGCCGAGCTCGGCGAAGTGCCTGTCCTGTGAAACGAGGAGAGGCATGTTCGAACGCTTTACCGACCGCGCTCGCCGGGTCGTCGTGCTCGCGCAGGACGAGGCTCGCGGTCTCAAGCACAACTACATCGGCACGGAGCACCTGCTGCTCGGCCTGATCTCCGAGGGTGAGGGCGTCGCCGCCAAGGCCCTGGAGACGATGGAGATCAAGGGCGAGGCCGTGCGCGCCTCGGTCATCGAGATCATCGGCGAGGGCGAGAAGCCGGTCGAGGGCCACATTCCCTTCACCCCGCGCGCCAAGCGCGTCTTCGAGCTGAGCCTGCGCGAGGCCCTGCAGCTGGGCCACAACTACATCGGTACGGAGCACCTGCTGCTCGGCCTCCTCAAGGAGGGCGAGGGTGTGGCCGCCCAGGTGCTGACCAAGCAGGGCGCGGACCTGGCGCAGGTGCGTCAGACCGTCATCCAGATGCTCAGCGGCTACCAGCGCGGCGACGATGAGGGCCGCGAGTCGGTCGGCGCGGGCGTGGGCGGCTCGGGCGGTCCCGAGCGCTCCAACTCCGCGATCCTCGAGCAGTTCGGCCGCAACCTGACGCAGGCCGCGCGCGAGAACAAGCTGGACCCCGTCATCGGCCGCCGCGTCGAGATGGAGCGCGTCATGCAGGTCCTCTCGCGCCGCACGAAGAACAACCCGGTTCTGATCGGTGAGCCCGGCGTCGGTAAGACCGCGGTCGTCGAGGGCCTCGCCCAGGCGATCGTGCACGGCGACGTGCCCGAAACCATCAAGGACAAGCAGATCTACAGCCTCGACATGGGGTCGCTGGTCGCCGGCTCGCGCTACCGCGGCGACTTCGAGGAACGCCTAAAGAAGGTCCTCAAGGAGATCCGCACGCGCGGCGACATCATCCTGTTCATCGACGAGATCCACACCCTCGTGGGTGCGGGTGCCGCCGAGGGCTCGATCGACGCAGCCCAGATGCTCAAGCCCATGCTGGCGCGCGGCGAGCTCCAGACGATTGGCGCCACGACGAACGACGAGTATCGCAAGTACATCGAGAAGGACGCAGCCCTCGAGCGCCGCTTCCAGCCGGTGAAGGTCGAGGAGCCCAGCGTCGACGAGACGGTGGAGATCCTCAAGGGCCTGCGCGACCGCTACGAGGCTCACCACCGCGTCATCATCACGGACGCCGCAATCCAGGCCGCCGCCGAGCTGGCGGACCGCTACATTTCGGATCGCTTCCTCCCCGACAAGGCCATCGACCTGGTCGACGAGGCCGGCGCGCGCCTGCGCATCCGCCGCATGACCGCGCCGCCGGAGCTGCGCGAGCTGGACGAGAAGATCGCCGAGGTGCGCCGCAACAAGGAGGCCGCCATCGACGATCAGGACTTCGAGAAGGCCGCGTCGCTGCGCGACGAGGAGTCGAAGCTGTCCGAAGAGCGCAAGGCGAAGGAAGAGGCCTGGAAGGGCGGCGAGTCCGACGAGATCGCCGAGGTCGGGGATCAGGAGATCGCCGAGGTCCTGGCCATGTCGACCGGTATCCCGGTCGTGCGCCTCACCCAGACCGAGACCGCGAAGCTGCTCAAGATGGAAGACGAGCTGCACAAGCGCGTCATCGGCCAGGACGAGGCCGTCAAGGCTCTCGCTCAGTCGATCCGTCGTACGCGCTCGGGTCTGAAGGATCCGAACCGTCCCGGTGGCTCGTTCATCTTCGCCGGCCCGACCGGCGTGGGTAAGACCGAGCTGGCGAAGGCCCTCGCGGAGTTCCTCTTCGGCGACGAGGATGCCCTCATTCAGCTGGATATGTCCGAGTTCTCGGAGAAGCACACGGCCTCGCGCCTCTTTGGTGCTCCTCCCGGCTACGTCGGCTACGACGAGGGTGGTCAGCTCACGGAGAAGGTCCGCCGCAAGCCGTTCTCGGTCGTCCTCTTCGACGAGGTCGAGAAGGCTCACCCGGACATCTTCAACTCGCTGCTCCAGATCCTTGAAGAGGGCCGCCTGACGGACTCGCAGGGCCGCAAGGTGGACTTCAAGAACACCGTCATCATCATGACGACGAACCTGGGTACCCGCGACATCAACAAGGGTGTCCTCACGGGCTTCCAGACCGCGGACAACTCGACGCACGACTACGGCCGCATGAAGTCGAAGGTCGCGGAGGAGCTCAAGCAGCACTTCCGTCCCGAGTTCCTCAACCGTGTCGACGACACGATCGTGTTCCCGCCGCTGACCAAGCCTGAGATCGCGCGTATCGTCGACCTGATGATCGCCAAGCTGGCCAAGCGTATGGAGGCTCAGGACATGCGCCTGCAGCTGACGGACGAGGCTCGCGAGCTGCTCGCGGACGTGGGCTTCGACCCGGTCCTGGGTGCGCGCCCGCTGCGTCGTGCGATCCAGCGCGAGATCGAGGATGCGCTGTCTGAGCGCATCCTGTTCGGAGAACTGCAACCCGGTCAGGTTGTTACCGTTGGCGTCACCGGAGAGGGTAAGGACCGCAAGTTCACCTTCAACGGAGAGTGATTTACTCGCCAATTATCTGTGGCTGACAAACCAGTCGCTTCGAGAGGGCGGCCCGTCGTAATGCGACGGGCCGCCCTCTAGTTGTCAAGTAATACAATATCTGATAGATTCTCGTTAACTATTAGTATGCGGTGTAGTCGTGCCACACTATTTCTGGGGTATTGCTCACCGACCGAGAGAGGCCATATGTCCGCGAAAACGCGACACAATCGGATCAGTGCGAGGCGCCGTCTGCCGGCGTTCATCCTCGTGCTGCTCGTTGTTGCGCTCTGCATCGCGGGTGTCATCTACAAGGGCGCCGAGGTGACCCAGGTCAACGTCAATGACGGCGGCATCTGGGTGACCAACAAGTCCAAGCAGATGGTCGGCCACCTCGACTACGAGGCCCGTATCCTCGACGGCGCGCTGCGCACCGAGGCCACCAACTTCGACGTCGGCCAGGCGGGGGAGACCGTCACCGTCTCCGACCTCACCTCCTCGACGGTTGCGCCCGTCAACGTCACCCAGGTTTCCCTCGGCTCTCCGACTGCCCTGCCCGCGGGTTCCGCGGTCATGCAGGGCGGCGATGTCCTCGGCGTCCTCAACAGCTCCGACGGCACCCTCTGGACGACCTCCGCCGTGAACCCCAGCCCCCTGAACCTTTCCGAGGCGGCGGCCATCTCCTCGAACATGGGCGCCAGCGCCTTCGTGACCGGTTTGGACGGCTCCGTCTACACCCTGGCCGCCTCGGGCACGCTGACGACCGTCAAGCGTCAGGGCGCGGTCGACCAGGCTCAGACCTCGACCGTCGAGGGCATCCCTGCGGACGCGCGACTGAGCATGACCGTCGTCGGCGATCAGGTCGTCGCCCTCGACGGCGAGTCCAACACGCTCTTCCTGCCCGACAACAAGCGGATCGATCTGAGCGCTGCCGGCGTCGAGACCGGCGGCGTCCTCCAGCAGGCAGGCCCCAAGGCCGATTCCGTCCTGCTCGCCACGCCCACCTCGCTCGTGACGATCCCACTGGCGGGCGGCACCCCGACAATCACCCCCTCCACCGAGGGCGGCGTCAGCGGCACCCCGGCCGCGCCCGTGCGTCACGAAGGCTGCGCGTATGGCGCGTGGACCGGTAGTGGCGCGTACATGCGCGCCTGCGACGATCCTTCGGCGAACAAGCAGATGGTCGTCGATACGCTGACGACCGCGCGTGAGATCGTCTTCCGCACGAACCGCAAGGCCATCGTCCTCAACGACGTCGCCGAGGGCAGCGTGTGGCTGCCCGACTCGAACATGGTCCTCATGGACAACTGGGACG
>CATYYP010000193.1 GCA_958415245.1 Schaalia odontolytica
GTCCTCCTTATCCCATTGGAGAACCGTACGTCCCGGCATCGCGGCCCACCCAACCGGACAGATGCGCGACACCGGTTGATCAGTGAGCACCATGCCGCCCGAGTGGATCCCCATGTGCCGGGGAAGATGCGCGAGTGCCTGGGCCGCATCCCCAACGAGGGGTGGCACCTCTCCCATGCCCTGGGACCAGGCTGTGGCCGTGCCGGCCGGGTATCCGAGAGCGCGCGCGACGTCGCGGATCGCTGAGCGCGGTCGGTAGGTAATGACGTTCGCGACTTGAGCTGCCCGATCCCTCCCAAACGTGTCGTAGACGTACTGAATGACCTCTTCTCGACGACATGCCTCGATGTCGACGTCGATATCCGGTGGCCCCGAGCGCGCATCAGATAAAAATCGCTCGAACAGCAGGTTGTGGCGCACCGCGTCCACCGCTGTGATTCCCAGGCAATAGCACACCGCGGAGTTGGCGGCGCTGCCCCGCCCCTGGCACAGGATGCCGTTGCGGGCACAAAAGTCGACGATCTCCTTGACGATGAGAAAGTAGCCCGCAAAGCCGAGGCGCTCGATGACACCCAGTTCGTGCTCGATCGTCTCCCATGCCCGGGGGTGGTGTGCGCGTGATCCGTAGCGCACGCTCGCGCCCTCGTAGGTGCAGTGCGCGAGCCAGCTGTCCGGGGTGTGCCCGTCGGGGACCCGGGTACGAGGTAGACGCGGGGCGACGAGACGCAGGTCGAAAGCGCACGCAGCTGCGACCACGCACGCATTGTCGAGTGCCTGCGGGTGCGCCATGTGCAGTCGTGCCATCTCCGCGGGCGAACGCAGGAAGGAGCGGTGTGCGCTCAGGTGAGCCTCCGCCTCGTCCAAGGAAGATCCCATGCGGGTTGCCGTCAAAATGTCGCCGAGTGCCTGCTTCGAGGGTGAGGACATGCGCGCTCCGCTCGTCGCCACCAAGCGAGTTCCGCTCGCGCGTGCAAGCTCCGCGAGCACGTCTCCGACCTCATCCTCATCCCCACGCGCAGCCTGCCACTCGACGAGGACCTGGTCACGCCCAAAAGCGTCTACAAGTCCGTCCAGGACTCGGCGTGCGGGTACCGCGCCCCCGGCTCGTAGTGCGCGCATGAGCGGGCCCCGCCTACCGCCAGTGAGGACGACGAGCTCCCCACCGGCCTCGCTCAGATTGACGAGGTCGTGGCGGGGATTGCGCTGCCCGGGTTCGGACAGCGCTCGATCGCTCATCGCTCCCACGAGATGCGCGTAGCCGGTGGGGCTGGCCGCCACAATGGGGAGACGCATCCCCGGATCTTCAGCTCCGGGAGCGAGTCCCCACCCCGGCGCAGATGAACTCGGAATGATGCCCCTCAGAGCATCCGGCGCGATCGTCAGCTCAGCGCCGTACACGATCGGCAGGCCGGCCGCACGGGCTGCCATGGTCGTCTGAACCGTCGAATACATGCCGTCGACGTCGAGAATCGCGAGGGCTTCGAGCCCCAGGCGCGCAGCTTCCTCCACCATACGCGCGGGCTCGTCGGTCCCGTCGAGAAATGTGAAGGCGCTGTGCGCGTGCAGTTCTGCGTAGCGTCGTTCCGTGGTCACACAGTCATTATATAGAACATATGTTCGATAGTGGCGATGGTGGGGATGTGCGTTGGTGCGTGCAAATGGGGTGAAAGGCGCCCCTCCCACGAGGAGTACAAGCCCTATGCTGGGAGCATGGAATCCATGCTCGCAGCGTCGCTTCACTCCCCCGGCGCCCTGATACTCGATGAACGCCCCATCCCAACACTCGGCGCGCGTGACGTTCTCCTCTGCGTCGAAGCAACAACCCTGTGCGGCACGGACCTGCGCATCGCAACGGGACAAAAGACGAACGGCGTCACCCCGGGCGTGGTCCTCGGGCACGAAATCGCCGCACGCGTATGGCGCGTTGGAAGCGACCTCACCACAGGGGTTGACGTTCCCGCTCCGGGCACGCAGGTCGGACTCGCTCCCGAGATTGCCTGCGGACACTGCGCCCCCTGTACCAGCGGCCGCTCCAACGTGTGCGCGAACATGCGCCTATTCGGAACGGGGGTGGATGGAGGCCTCGCAGACTTTATCCTCGTCCCCGAAAAAGCGCTCGCGTGCATCACCCCTGTCGTTCATGAGATCGCTCCGCCTCACCTCGCGCTCGCCGAGCCGCTCTCGTGCTGCCTGCGCGCAACAACACGCCTGCCCATCGAATCCAACTCCCGTGTCCTCGTTCTGGGAACTGGCCCGATCGGTCTCATCCACTGCGCACTCGCGGTTTGCGCCGGCGCACGCGTCATGGCGTGCGGACGGCAGGCACGCCTCGAACCCGCGCGAGCGATGGGAGCCGAGTTGACGACCAGCGCCCAAGGCGAGGATCTTGTGCGTGAAGTCCTGACGTGGACTGACGGTGTTGGAGCAGACGTCGTCATCATCGCAGTCGGAGCCCCAGACCTCGTCCCCATTGCCGCTCAGTGCGCGCGTATCGGCGGCCACATTTCTTTCTTCGCCGGCTTCCCCGCGGGAGCGATGACTCAGATCGACCCAAACCTCGTGCACTACCGGGAGCTGACCGTCAGCGGCAGCGCGAACGCGACCATTGACGACTATGCGGCGGCCGTCGAAGCGCTTTCAAGTGGGCGCATTGACCTGTCGCCACTCATCACACACGAGTATGAGCTGTCCGACGTTGGCGACGCCCTCGACGCCGTGCGCGCACGCGCCGGCCTGAAGGTCGCCGTGCGCCCGAAAGGCTTCGCCGCCCTTTAGTCGAGGAGCCCGCGCAGGTCCGCCTCGCTCAGGCGAGCGCCCGTTCCGGTCCCGTTCATCACCGAAGAAATGAGCTGACGCTTGCGGTCCTGAAGCTCCACAACCTTCGCTTCGATCGTGTCAGTCGCGACCATTCGATAGACGTTGACTTTCTTCGTCTGGCCGATGCGGTGCGCGCGATCAATCGCCTGCTCTTCGGCGGCAGGATTCCACCAAGGATCCATGACGTAGACGTAGTCCGCCTCGGTGAGGGTCAATCCCGAGCCACCAGCCTTCAGCGAGATGAGGAAGACTTGCGCATCGCCCGAACGGAACTTCTCAATGACCTCGGCGCGACCACGCGTCGACCCATCGAGCTGCACGACGGATATTCCACGGCGCTCAAGCATGTGCCGGATACGTTCCAGGAACGAGGTGAACTGGCTGAACACCAGCGCCTGATGCCCGAGAGGCACGATCTCGTCCAGCCGATCCGCCAGGTACTCGATTTTTGCCGACCCCACGTGCGCGTACGACTCCTCGACGAGAGCCGGATCGAGCGCAAGCTGACGCAGCCTCGTAATCGACGCGAGCACACTCATTCGGTTCGCATCCACGTCGCGTAGCAGATCGAGAATCCGGGCGCGCTCGCGTGCCAGGTACTGGTCGTAGATATGGCGGTGTTCCTTGCCCAAATCGACGCGCACAATGTCGACGATCTTGTCGGGCAGATCCGGAGCGACCTCCTCCTTCGTGCGTCGCAGGACGAAGGGGGCGACATAGGCCGTCAGACGGCCGAGCATCGCCGGATCCGCACCATTTTCGATGGGCCTGCGCACCTGCTGCTGGAATGTCTCCCACGGGGGCAGGAGGCCGGGGCACGTCAAGGAAAGCAACGACCACAGGTCTCCCAGCGAGTTTTCGATGGGGGTACCCGAGACCGCCAACTTCCAGGGCGACTCAAGATCGCGAAGCGCTCGGTAGGTTGCGGTGCGAGGGTTTTTCACCGCTTGCGCTTCATCGATGACAACTCCGCCGAGGCGCACCTGGTTCCACTGCTCCGACTCCAGGCGGGCGAGCGTGTAGGAGGTGACGACGATATCCGTATCGGCAACCTCCTCCGGGATTGTCGTCCCCCGGCGCGAAGATGTTTCCGTCACCGCGCGCACACGCAGGTGCGGTGTGAAGGTGCGCGCCTGGTCTATCCACACGCCGACGACGGAGGTCGGCGCTACGACGAGAACGGGCGAGGGATCGCCAGCGGGTGCATGCGCTCGCAGCG
>CATYYP010000194.1 GCA_958415245.1 Schaalia odontolytica
CCATGGAGACCAGCTGAGCCCGGCCCTCGTCGCTCATGAGCATGAGGACAGCGATCCCAGCAAGGCCCGCGAGGACCAACCACGGCAGCCACGGCCACCCGGGCATACGAATGACGAGAGAGCCCGAGCGATCCAGCGAGGGATGCAGGCGCATCAGCGAGATGATGATGAACGTCCACACGATCAGCAGAACCATACCGATCGCGTTGATGAGCATCGTCAGGATCGAACCGGGCAGGTACCAGTTGCCCAGGACAGCCAGCAGCGCCAGCACGACGACGAGGCCGACCGCGCGCTTCGGGGTCCGGCCCGCCTCGATGTCGCCCTGGAGCTCGTTGGCCAGGAGGGCTTCGTCGTCCTCGAGGGCCGCCTCGACGACCGAGCGCGCGCGAGCCTTGTTGGACGCGGACGCGCCGAGCAGCCATCGCGGTCCCATGTCGCGCGCCGACAACGAGTACGCCATGCGGGAGGAGGCGTAGATGTTCGCGGAGAACGCCGAGATGAGCGCCATGAAAATGATGAGGTTCATGAGCGTCCCAACCGCGGGGACGCCAGCCATCTCGAGAACGGCAGCGAAGGCATTCGTCTTCATGGCCTCGCCGTCCCAGGGCAGCAGCGCGATCAGCAGGATGACGGAGCCGACGTAGAACACGAGGATTCGGGTGACGACCGAGCGAATTGCGCTGGTCATGGCGGCGCGGGGGTCCTCGGCCTCGGCGGCGGCAATCGTCACGATCTCCAGGCCACCGAAGGACGTGATGACGGCCAGGAGAGCGACCGCAATACCCGACAGCCCGTTGGGCGCGAAACCGTTGTGTCCCAGGACGTTCTGCAGCACGCCCTCGTGACCCGGCAGCGGGCCGACGATCGCCGTGCGCGCAACCAGGTAGACGCCCACGGCCAGGAAGGCGACGATCGCGACGATCTTCACCATCGACAGCCAGGCCTCGATTTCGCCGTACTGACCGGCGGACAACAGGTTAATGCCACCAATAACAACGACAATTACGAGGGCAACCACCCACTGCGGAACTGCGGGGAACCAGCCGACGAAGAACGTCGCCGCGCCCGTCACCTCCAGACCCGACACCATGATGAGCATGACCCAATACAGCCACCCGATCGTGAACCCGGCCCACCGACCGATCCCGGCCTCGGCGTAAGAAGAAAAGGAACCCGTCGACGGCAAGGACGAAGCCAGTTCCGCGAGAGCCAGCATGACCGACACGACGATGATGGCCGCCAGGGCGTAGGACACGATGACGGCCGGACCGGCCTGATGAATCGCGGAACCCGTGCCCAGGAAGAAGCCAGCGCCGATGGCGAGGCCCAGGGCCATCATGGACAGGTGCCACGTCTTAAAACGCTTACGCCCGGAGGCCGGCGACGCCGCGGCGGGAGTTGAAGATGCGGGTGTTGATTTGGGAGTCACACCGCCATACTAACGCCTGCCCCCACGCAGAGCTTTTAACTGTGAATATGTGAGAGTGATGGTCCACTCGCGAGTCTGGGGGAGCTTCCAGCGGCGCCAATGCGCCATTCCCGTGAACACGAGGCCGACGATGATGGACGCGCCCATGCCCAGGACCGGCTGGCCCATGTACCAGAAGATGACGGTGACCAGTGAGCACGCAAACGCGGGGGTCGCATAGAGGTTGTTGCCACCGAAGACGCGCGGGACCAGTCCCGCGGAAATGTCACGGACCATGCCGCCGCCGATCGCCGTCATGATGCCCATGAGGATCGCCGGCATGATCGCGAACCCCGCGTCGAGGGTCTTGATCGCCCCGGTCGCACTCCAACAGCCCAGCACCATACCGTCGGCGATCACGAGGAGCACCGACCACACGCGCGAATCCATGCGGAAAGCCATCGCGATAAGGGCGCCGATGATCGCGAAACCCAGGTAGTAGGGGTCCGTGATGGCGACGGGCGCTCCGGTGCGGGTCGTCAGGAGCAGGTCACGGATCATGCCGCCCGCGAGCGCCGTCATGATCGCGAGGATGCAGAAGCCGACGGCGTCGAAGTTGCGTTCTCGGGCAACTTTGCCGCCGAGGATGCCGTTGAGGAGAACGCCCATGAGGTCAATGGCTCGGAAGACCTCGGGCAGGGAGTTGTTCAGCGCGTCGAGCAGGTGCATGGCGATCCGGAGGAGTCGATGAGTGTCGTTGTTCATATGCTACAGGGTTTGTCGTTCTGTCAGCGAGAGCCGCGGCCATGCCGTCTCGCGCTGCCACCGGGTGCGACAATGTCCCCATGACTGCTCTCTTCGCCGGGCTCACGACCCTGGATGTCCTGCATCGACTCGACCACGTGCCGGACCCTTTTCTGAAGGTCACGTCGACGGACTTCACGATGGCCGCCGGCGGTCCCGCAACGAACGCGGCCGTCACGTACGCGGCGCTGTGCGCGGCCTCGCGTGTCCGCTCTGGTCCTGAGGACGAGGCCGGGGCCGCCTCGGGCGCTCCCGCTGACTCTGAGGAAGCGCCGATTCTGTTGACAGCGCTCGGCGAAGGCCCCGTTGCCGCCTTCCTTGCGGCCGACCTCGCGGCCGTGGGTGTGCGCGTCATGGACGCGACGGCCCCGGCCTCGTCCCCCGCGTCGCGCGAGCCCGCCGTGTCCTCGATCATCGAGCACCCGAGCGGTCGCATGGTAGCTTCCACGAACGCGCGGCTCGACGCCAACGCGGAGGGCGTGGCGGCCGAGCTGCCCGAGCGCGTCGGCGCGGTCCTCATCGACGGGCACAACCCAGCGCTCGCGCATGCGGCCCTCACGCTGGGCGTGCCCGAGGTCGACGGGGAGGACCCGTTCGCCCCGCTCGAGGCTCGCCCGCCGCACCCGCGCATCCTGGACGGCGGCTCGTGGAAGGACTGGCTCACACCCCTGCTGGGCTTCGTCGACATCGCTGTCGTGTCGGAGGATTTCGCGCCGCCGCTGATGACGCGCCCAGATGGGGCGCAGGTCGCCGAGTTCCTGCGAGGCTTCGGCATCACGCGGACTGTGCGCACGCGCGGGGATCGCTCCGTGCAGTACTGGTGGGACGGCACCAGCGGCGAGGTTCCCGTCGAAGCCGTCCCAGACGCGTCCACGCTGGGGGCGGGCGACGCTTTCCATGGGGCTTTCACGTGGGCGATTGAGCGCGGCGGGGACACCGACCCGGAGCGCATCATCCGCTTTGCGTCAGCCGTCGCCGCGGTGTCCGTGTCTTCCTTCGGCACGAGGCAGTGGCTGGCTTCCCCGGCTCTCGCTGAGCTGGTGCGCGGCTGGTAGGTGGTGGCTGAGGAGGCACAAGAGTAGTTCTGCCTGCCTCCGTGCGGGTCGCCCCTGGTACAACGACTGCCAAAAGGCGGCCTTCCTGGTACCGACAGGGCCATAGCTTTCCCCGCTCGCTACCTTGCGGGCCAACCCGGTACAAAACTCGCCCAGCACGGGGCATTCTTGGGCCAACCCGGTACAAAACTCGCCCAGCACGCCACAAAACGCCGATTTTGGGGCATTTTTCGTGCGCTGGGCGAATTTTGTCACGCTCAGGCCGACAACAGGCCACGCAGGGCGAACTTTTTCACGCTCAGGCCACAGCCACGTGGCGACTTTGAAACCCCCATCACCACTGCGACCGCTGATGCAGGCCAGCATGAAACCGCCGTCACCACTGCTCGCCCCTGAACAGCAACCGTTGAAATCACCGTCACCACTGCAACCGAAAAACGCTCCAAAAACGCCCATTTCTCACCCGCAAAGGCGATGGCGGTTTCAACTGGTGCACCTCACTGGCCCGCAAAGGCGACACTGGTTTCGGACAACCGCACCATCCGTCCCGCAGGGCAAGGCCGCGGTGCCGGTGGGCGGTGGCGGGGCCTGGCCGGGCTAGTCCAAGCAACACAAGTGCCGCCGGTGTGGAGGGCGCCGGAGGGACCGGAGGGCACGGGCGGGCTTCGAGATCGACCACTCCGAGCCTTTAGGCTCGCGTGGGGCGATCTCGCGGGCGGCCGGGCCCGACGGCGCCTGGAACACCAGCGGCGCAACAAGC
>CATYYP010000195.1 GCA_958415245.1 Schaalia odontolytica
CTCAACCCGGGGGGGGGGGGGGGGGGCGCCGGTATCCACCGGGCCGCCCGCCCCCGTATGAACAAGGCTCAATATCCCGCGATTTTCTCCAGTCTCGCAATGCGCTGCTCCATCGGCGGATGCGTCGAAAACATGCGCATGAGGGACTGGCCGCGGAACGGGTTCGCAATCATCATCGCCGCCACGTTGCGCGTGCGCGGGGTGTCTTCCATCGGACGGCGATCCGTCGCGATCTCCAGCTTTCGCAGAGCCGAGGCCAAAGCTAGCGGGTCCTGCGTCAACATCGCGCCATCCTCGTCAGCATCGAACTCACGCGTACGCGACAGCGAGAACTGGATAAGCATCGACACAAAAGGTGCCATGATGCTCATCGCAAGGAGGCCAAGGAAGCCCACTCCCCCGCCCTCTCGACGGTTCCCCCCTCCGAAGAAGAGCAGTCCCTGCGCGATCGACGTGATCAGACCGCCCATCGCCGCAGCGACAGACGTCGTCAGGATGTCGCGGTTGTAGACATGCATCAGCTCATGTCCCAGCACTCCGCGCATCTCCCGCTCATTGAGAATAGCCAGGATGCCCTCCGTGCAGCACACCGCCGCATTGTTCGGGTTACGCCCCGTCGCAAAAGCATTCGGCGTCAAGGACGGCGCCACCCAGATCGACGGCATCGGCTGCTGCGCGCGCGCCGACAGCTCACGGACAATCGCGTACAGCTGCGGGTACTGCGCCTCAGTCACCCGGTACGCACCCATGGACCGCAGTGCAATCGTCGCTGAGTTCCAGTACGAGGTCTGGACGAGCCCAATGCCCGCAAACACAACAATCCACACCATGCGCCCCGTACCCGAAGCAACCAACGCGCCAATGGCGAGCAGCAGCGCCCACATGCCTCCCAGCAGGAGCGTCGTCTTCAGACCATTGTGATAGTTGCGGTGCACCATATCGGCGATCCTATGAGGATTACCTGGGAAGCTGCTGAGAATCAGCCGAAGCTCCAATGGGAAACAACCATCTGCGCCCCAGCCACCAGGCGCACCAAGATCCGCCACAGCCACGCTCCCCCACACAACGAGGCCGCGACCGGAAAACCCGGCCACGGCCTCGTAACGATTAGGGACGCTCAGTTGCGGCGACCCGGACCCGTGTAGTCATCGAAGCGCTCAGGGGCGCTCGGCACACCCATTTCGCCCATCTCGCCGATAAGATCCGTCGCCTGCGGATCCACCTGCGCTCCGCGCGAAATGTCCGTCATCGCGCGACGCGACACGACCTTGATGCGCTCACGCGTGCCGCGGCCGCCCGGAAGCTCGCCGTAGGCCTCGCCCAGAGCCTGCTCGTAGGCGTCCAGGAGCTCCCAGCCCTCCCACGTCGTGAACTCGACGCCACGGGACTCCAGGAGCGCCACCATGGCCTCGTGGCCCACCTCGGCGGTGTTCGCGTGCAGGCGGCCCTCGGAGGCGTCCTCGACGAGGTGAGAGATCGTCTGCTGGGCGTCCGACTTCGTCGAGCCGATGAGGCCGACGGGGCCGCGCTTGATCCAGCCCGTTGCGTACACGCCCGGGATAACGGGGGCGGCTTCGTCCTTCGTGGTGTCACCCTCGATGACGCGGCCCTCAACGTTCGGCACGACGCCGGCGCGCTCATCGAAGGGCAGACCCGGAATCGGCGAGGAGTAGTAACCCACCGCACGGTACACGGCCTGCACGGGCCACGTCGTGATGACGCCCGTGCCCGACACACTGCCATCGCCGTTCAGGGCCGTGCGCTCGGTGCGCAGAGCCTTCACGTGGCCGTTCTCGTCCGCGACGACCTCGACCGGTGCCTGGAACAGGTGAATGTGAATGCGACGCGAGGCCGTGTGCTCCTCCGGGTCCGCCATCGCGTAGCTCGTCAGGGTCTTGACGACCTGACGCTGCTGGTTCGACGCGCGCAGCGCCTCCTCCGAACCCTCGTCAAAATCGAAGTCCTCTTCCGAAACAATGACGTCCACGTCCGGCACCTTGCCCAGCTCGCGCAGCTCCAGCGGCGTGAACTTCACCTGGGCCGGGCCACGACGACCGAACACGTGCACGTCGGTAATCGGGTTCTCAGCCAGGCCCTCGGCCACGTTGGCCGGCACCTCTGTCTTGAGCATGTCCTCGGCGTGCTTGACCAGGACGCGAGCCACGTCCAGCGCCACGTTTCCGACGCCCAGGACCGCGACCTCGCGGGCCTTCAGCGGCCACGTGCGCGGGTAGTCCGGGTTGCCGTCATACCAGGAGACGAAGTCGGCGGCGCCGTAGGACTCGGGCAGATCCACGCCCGGAATGTCGAGCGGGTGATCGCGGTCCGCGCCCGTCGCAATGATGATCGCGTCGTAGTGGTCACGCAGGTCGTCGATCGTCACGTCACGGCCGACCTCGACGTTGCCGAGCAGGCGGATGTCGCCACGCTGCAGGATCTTGTACAGCGCCACAATGATCTGCTTGATACGCGGGTGATCCGGCGCGACGCCGTAGCGCACGAGACCGTAAGGCGCGGGAAGACGCTCAAACAGGTCGATATTCACCTCGAGCCCCGACTTGGACAGGATGTCCGACGCGTAAATGCCAGCGGGACCAGCGCCGATGACGGCGACGTTGAGCGGTGCCAACCGATTTCTCCTTCTTCGTGACCGCGCGCGTGTGCGCGCACCTGGGCACTAAGTCTAGCGCGCCGTTGCCAAGGGCAACCTTAGCTGAGACCCCTCACACACCTCAAGGCCACGGACATACGACGAGGCCGGGGCCGGCCACGCAATCACGCGCAGCCGAGCCCCGGCCTCGTTGTCGACAATCAGACCAGGCGATCCACCATCAGGTTCGCGAACGCCTCCAGCGCGGTCTTCGCCTCACCCTTGGGCAGCGGCGCCAGCGCGGCGACCGCGTCGTTCGCCCAGGTGCGCGCAAGCTCGCGGGTCTCCTCCAGCACGTCGTGGTTGCGCAACTGCTCAACGACCGAGGCCAGGGCTTCGTCCGAAGACAGGTCGCCCGTCAGCTCGCGCAGGATGCGCACGCCGGCCTCGTCGATCGTGCCAGCCGCCTCGCGGCGACGCAGGAGAAGGACGGGCAGGGTATCCACGCCCTCGCGCAGATCGGTGCCGGGCGTCTTACCCGACTGCTCGCCCGAGGACGCCAGGTCGAGCACGTCGTCGGCAATCTGGAAGGCGACGCCCACCTTCTCACCGAAGTCACTCACCACGTCCGCCATCAGCTTGCCGGCGCCCGACAGGAGCGCGCCGAAGGACGCGGCGGTGGACACGAGCGAGCCCGTCTTATCCGCCAGGACCTGCAGGTAGAAGTCGACGCGATCGGCGCCATCCGTCGGACCGAAGGTCTCGTTGAGCTGGCCCTCGCACAGGCGCTCGAACGTGCGCGCGTGGTGCGCGACCATCTCGGGACCCAGCGAGGCCACCAGCAGCGACGCGCGGGCGAACAGGATGTCGCCGGCCAGAATCGCGCGGTTGTTGCCCCACAGGTGCTGAGCCGAGGGAACACCGCGACGCGTGGGCGCCGAATCCATGACGTCGTCGTGGTACAGGGACGCCAGGTGCGTGAGCTCAACCGCCGTCGCGGCCGTGATGACCTGCTCGTCGAGCGCGCGCTCTGGCTCGCCCAGCTGCGCGCACACGAGGGTGAGCAGCGGACGCATCCGCTTGCCGCCCGCAACCGCGAGGTGACGAGTCAGCTCGTCCGTCAGGTCACGAGACGAGGAGACGGCGTCGAGGAGACGACGCTCGACGACCTCGAGCCCCGGGGTAATACGGGACTCGAGGTCGGGAACATGAAGATCGGGTGTTTGAGCGCTCACGGGATCAGTATGACGATCTTTTCGAGCAGACTCAACACGGGACCGGGGAAGACGCCCAGGGCGAGCGTACCAATCGCGCACACGATGATCGCCAGAGCGGACAGGCCCTCCGACTTGACCACGACGGACTCCTCACCGGGTTCGGTGAAGAACATCAGGCGCACGAGG
>CATYYP010000196.1 GCA_958415245.1 Schaalia odontolytica
GTGCAGGCCTCCGACGAGGCCGCGATCGAAAAGACCACCGAGGCCACGGCGGGGGCGACCGCGGCCCCGGCCTCGCCCCAGCATCCCCCGCGCGCGCTGCGTCGGCGCCGCGCGATCGGCATCATGGGCGGTACCTTCGATCCGATCCACCACGGCCACCTCGTTGCGGCCTCGGAGGTCATGGACGTCTTCGGCCTCGACCAGGTCGTCTTCGTCCCGGCGGCCATGCAGCCCTTCAAGGCGGATCGACGCGTGACATCGGCGGAGCACCGCTACCTGATGACGGTCGTTGCAACCGCCTCGAACCCTCGTTTTGCCGTGTCTCGCGTGGATATTGACCGCGGTGGGACGACCTACACGATCGATACGCTGGCGGACCTGTCTCGGGAATACCCGGATTCGGATTTCTACTTCATCACGGGTGCCGACGCGCTGGCGCAGATCGCGCAGTGGAAGGACGCCGATAAGCTCTTTGAGCAGGCGCATTTCATCGGCGTGACGCGCCCCGGGCACAACCTGTCGGATCCCGGCCTGCCGCACGAGTCCGTGTCGCTGCTGGAGGTCCCCGCCATGGCGATCTCGTCGACGGACTGCCGTACGCGCGTCGAAGAGGGCAAGCCGGTGTGGTACCTGGTGCCCGACGGCGTCGTCCAATACATCAACAAATACGGCCTGTACCGGTCCTAACCCAAGGAGAAACGTGAGCCTTCCCGACGCTACCGCAGAACTGGCGAGCCTGGTTGCTCGCGCCGCGCACGACCGCGGCGGCATCAACCCGGTGCTTGTCGACGTGACCAGCAAGCTCGCCCTGGCTGACGCATTCGTGGTTGTTTCGGCGCCGACGGACCGTCAGGTGCGTGCTATCGCCGAGGACATCATGGATCGCATCTGGGGTGAGCATCAGCGCCGCCCCGCCCACATCGAGGGGCGCGCGGAGGGCACGTGGGTGCTCCTGGACTATTCGGATCTGCTCGTCCACGTCCTGTCCGAGGACGAGCGCGAGTACTACGCTCTCGAGCGCCTCTGGGGCGACTGCCCGGCCGTGCCGATCGACGTTGACACTGACGAGGCTCGCGCCGCTGCCGCCGAGCGTGCTGCCGCGCACGGTGCGGAGAGCGCACAGTGAGCGCCTCGCGGATCGTCCTGCTGCGCCACGGCCAGACGGATTTCAACCTGGCGCGGCGCTTTCAGGGGCGCATCGATCAACCCCTGAACGAGGTCGGACGGTCCCAGGCGGCGGGTGCTGCCGGTGTACTGGTGAGCCGACTGTGCGAGCCGAGCGCCGAGGTTGGCATGATCGCCGCCGAAGACGGGCGTAGCTACGACGATGGGGGAGTGCGTATCGTGAGTTCGCCCCTGGGGCGCGCGGTTGATACCGCGAGGATCATCGCACGCGTCTTTGACATCGCCGGATATCCCTGTGAGGGTCCCGAACTCGACGAGCGGCTCACGGAGCGCTTCTACGGGAACTTCGAGGGCAAGACCTACGAGGAGATCGCCGCCGAGCAGCCCGAGGCCTACGCGCAGTATCGCGCGCAGGGGGAGTGTGACCTCGCCGAGGTGGAACGCTCCGAGGTCGTGGGCGAGCGCGTTCGTGATGCTGTCTTGGAAGCGGCGCTGGCGTGCCGCGGGGACCAGTCTCTGATCGTCGTTTCGCATGGCTCCGCGATCGCGCGCGGCATCGTGTCGCTGCTGGGCCTGGATCCGGCGGTCTTCAATGGGCTGCGCGGCGTCGATAACTGCCACTGGTCGGAGCTCGTGCCTGTCGGGATGTCGACTTCTAAGAGTGCGGCGATCAGCGGGTGGCGCCTGGCGTCGCACAACATCGGCTCTCGTGAGGACATTTTGGGGGCGTGATGGCTCTCGGGCCCCTCGTCACCGCAGAATCTTGAGGTTTTCGAGCGTTGTGACGAGGGGCACTCGATTGGATTTGCGCCATTCTCGAAAGGTCCGCTATTATTTATCAGGTCGCCAGGGCGACGAACTAAATAACGGGGCTATGGCGCAGTTGGTAGCGCGCTTCCATGGCATGGAAGAGGTCGGGGGTTCGAATCCCCCTAGCTCCACAGAAAATTTCGACATCCGGTTTCGGGTGTCGATTTTTTTATTGCATGAGCAATGGTCGTGCTTGTGGTTGCAGCTTGGTCAGTTGTTTTATCCCAAATATAACGTTTCGGTATTGGCATGTGGGATGTTCAAAATCTGTCAAACTGAAAAAGCATTGAAAATAGGTGGATTCACGCGTAAAGACTTACTGAAAAAATCTTGAAAAATGCTGTACCGCATGGAAAGATTTACCTGTTCTTGTTTCATCGTGTTAGGCCGGTAGTCAATGTCGTTCCAGCTCACTCGTACACACACGTCCGTGGTCCTCGCTGCAACCACGATCGCGGCTTCCCTCGTCGTCATCCCCACCCTCGCTGAGGGAAATGCGACGACCAGCGACGCGTTCTGCAACGCCCTGTCGGGGGCGGAAGGTCGCATCACCGCTGAATACAATCCGCTTCTGGCGAGCTACGCAGCCGCGGCCGCGGGTAACTCTGCGACGCCCGCGCTGGATCCCGCGCGTGAGTCCGAGCTGCGAGCTGCCCTCGCCGATGCGCAGGCCGTACTCGAATCCGCGCAGCAGGCTGCCCTCGAGCCCACCACGTCGGCCAGTGAGGCCGCGCCCGCTGCGGATACCGCAAGCCGTGGCCTCGACTGGGTTGACTGGTCCCAGGTCGACGACGCCACTCAGGCGCGGATCATCGAGGCTCTCATCATTCAGAAGATGAACGCCTACCGAGCCAACGCTGGCCTGCCCGAGCTGGTTGTCTCCGATACGGTGACTACCGACGCTCGTGCGTGGAGCAAGCACATGTCGGACAGCGATGACTTCAACCACGACCCGGACTACAAGTACTTCGGCGTCGGCAAGCTCGACGGCGGTGATACGACCTACGCCGGTGAGAACATCGCCTACAACCACCGCGAGAACTTCGGCGACAAGTGGGGTGCCTACGGCACCTCCAAGAATCCGATGCAGGCGGCGGACGCCCTCTTCGATCAGTGGAAGAACTCCTCTGGCCACGACAAGAACATGCTGGCCCAGAACAACGTTGTTGGCGTCGGCGTGCACATCGCGAAGCACGGTAACTTCACGCGTATCTACGGCACGCAGAAGTTCTACGCCGTCACCGGCGGCTCACCCAATGTGTCGCGCTTCCACACGACTGGCGATACTGCGTCCGCGTACGGCTTCGACGGTGCCGCTTTCAACGCTGACAACACCAACTACGTCTCCGGCCTCGCGGGTGGCGGCGACGCGCAGCGCGCCAACTCCTGGCAGAACAAGGTGGGCGCCCTTCCCGGTGTCGCCCTCCCCGTTGACGTGTCGAGCCTCCCCGCAAAGGCTGGATCTGCTGCGCCCGCGACCTCGACGCCCGCACCCGCCGGCACCGCACCCTCCGCTGATCGTCAGCAGGCCGTGATCGACGCGCAGGCATCGGTCAACGCCGCTCAGGCTGCTCTGGACGAGTACCTGGCCTCGGCTGAGGAAAGCAAGCCCGCCATCTCTCTCGCGGATATCGACGCTGAGCTTGATCGTGTCGCGGAGTCCATTGCCTCCCAGACCGCCGTGCGCCCCGAAAAGGATGGTGGCGTCACGCTGCAGGGTGGCGAGAACGCTGGCCGCTACTTGACCGCCACTGAGTATCGCGATGCCCTCACGCGTTGCACGACCCTCTCTGTCGAGCAGGATGGCAACAACCCCTCCGTGGGTGCCGGTGCCGGTTCGACGCCGGATCAGCAGAGCCCGTCGGATGAGGCACCCGCGCTCGCGAACGGCGACGAGAACCCCTCCGTGGGCCAGGAGCCGGGGCAGACGCCCGCTCCTTCCGTTCCGTCTGCCGCGCCTTCTGCCCCCGCCAACGGTGATGGCAACCCGTCTGTCACGCCTTCAGCCCCCGCGAACGGTGATACCACCCC
>CATYYP010000197.1 GCA_958415245.1 Schaalia odontolytica
CCATGGAAGCGTGATGACTTCGACCCCGCCCACGCGACCCCGAACCCGCTCGAACCGCGGGCGTCGTCGCGAGACCCTGGCGACCCGGCACGTGCCCAACGGAATCGGTACCCTCACCGTCACCCTGCTGGCCGCGGCGACCATTGTCGCCTGGTGGCTGCCGGGGTCTCGCTGGAGCGTCGGGCCTGTCGTCGCGGTCGCGTCCTTCCTGCTGGCTCTCGGCTGGCCGACGCTGGCGCGCCTGCACATGCCGTGGCTCGCGCAGGCGGTCCTCGCCCTGGGCGGCGCGCTGACCCCGATGGGCGTTGCCTACTGGAAGAACCTCGACATCGCCGTGCCGCTGACGGGTATCACGTTGGTCGCGCTGGTCGCGGCAACGATCCTGGACGCGCCCGCGCCGCGCGACCACTCCGTGGGCCACACGAGCGAGCACTGGGGCTCCACGGCACTGAGTGCGGCCCTCGCCTCGTCGGTGACCGGCCTCCTCATCGTCACCTCCGGCTCCATGTGGGTCTCTCTCACCGTCCACGAGCGCTGGTCGGGCATTGTTCCCATGGCGGCCCTGATCGCCGTCATCGGCGCTGCCTCGGCGCGCTTCGGGCGCAGCGCGAAAGCCGGCGTTACCTTCGCGATGATTGCCGGCCTCGTCGCGGGCCTCGTGGTCGCCTCGATCGCCTGGTTCCTCGGGCAGACCTCTGACCTGCTGCCCGTCGTCTTCCCCTTCATCGCCAAGCGTTTCGGCGAATTCGCCGCCTTCCTGACCCTGGGTGGCGTCACCGGTTTCGGCGTCGGCTTCGCCGTCTCCGTCGTCGACGCGCTGCTGGGCGAGCGCGCGTCCTCCGCCGAGCTCGCCAACATCCTCGGCCGCGGCGCCGCGAAGTTCCTCGTCGCCGCCCTGCCCGTGTACGCGATGATCCGCATCGGTGGAATCTGAGCCGCTGCGACCTCCAGTGAACCGCGGCGTCTGAACCGCCGCATCCGAGGTCGCACCCGGGTCGGGAGTCCGCGCGGGCGGGCCCCGGCCTCGTCCCTTTTCGCTGCCAGCTGCGCGCGCCCCTGCTCGCGCGGTGAGCGTCCACCCGAGGCGTTAGGCTGGAGTCATGATGGTGATACCTGCTGACCTGCCCGCACTCGTCGCTCCCGTCGCGTGGATGCTTGGAACCTGGGAGGGGTGGGGCATGTACGCCGCCCCAGCCGCCCCCGGCCAGGATGAAACCGCCGAGGACTCCCCCGTCATCGAGGAGATCCGCGGTGACGTCGTCGGCGAGCAGATGCGCCTGGTGACCCGCGTGTACGCGGGCGTCGCCTCCGAGCCGATCGACCCCACGTGGGACGCGGCGAAGGGCCTGTCCGCTATCAAGAAGGGTGACCTGATCAGCGAAGAGACCGTGTACGTCTCCGTTGCGCCTTCCGATGCGCCGCTGCCCCCTCCCGGCCAGTACAACTCCCGCGAATTCACGGCGACCTCCGCGTCTACCGAGGGCCACAGCGCCGTGTGGGACGGCGTGAGCGTCGGCCCGCGCGTGCAGATGGTCTCCGACGCGATCGCGCTCGGTGTGGGTTCCACCCGCGTCACGCACCTGGGCCGCATGTTCGGCCTGGTCGCGGGTGAGCTCATGTGGACGCAGGAGCGCACGCTCGACGGCGAGGATGAGGCCGACGTCGAGATCTCCGGCCGCCTGCACCGCACCGAGCAGGCCTCCACCGAGTCCGGCGAGGTCATCGAAGGCATCGACGACACCCAGGATGGCTTCCTTGTCTGAGTCTGCGCTCGATTCCGAGTTCGTCGACGAGGCCGTGGCCTCCTTCGGCGCGACCCCGCACTTCGGGGATCCGTCGGGGGAACAGTGGGCCCTCGAGGGCGGCCGCGCGCTGGTGCGCCGCCCGGACCTGGCCGTCATCTCTGTGTCTGGGGCCGATCGACTCACCTGGCTGACGTCGCTGGCCTCCCAGATCGTCACCGACCTCGTCCCCGGCGCGAGCCGCGAGCTGCTGATCCTCTCGCCCGAGGGCCGCGTCGAGCACTGGGCCGGCGCCAGCGACGACGGGGACACGCTGCACCTGATCGTGGAACGCTCGGACGTGTCGGAGTTTGTGGCGTTCCTCGAGTCGATGCGTTTTGCGCTGCGGGTCGCTGTTTCCGAGCGCGATGTCGTCGTGTTCTCCTCGGTCCGCGCGGGTGAGAATACGCCCGAGTCCGTGGCTGACCTGCCCGGACACCTGTGGACCTGGGAGGACCCGTGGCCCGGTGTCGTGGACGGCGGGGCCGCCTACTTCCAGGGCGAGCGTCATCCCGGCGCGCGCACCCCGATGATGTTTCACGCTGTTTCACGCGAGGCTGCGGACGAGTTCGAGACCGCGTGGCTGTCCGCTTGTCCCGAGGCCGGCTCGCGCCGCCGCGCCGGATACCTGGCGTGGGAGGCCATGCGCATTGCCGCGTGGAAGCCGCGCCTGGGCCGCGAGACCGACGCTCGTGCGATTCCACCCGAGGTGGACTGGCTGCGCAGCGCCGTCCACACGACGAAGGGCTGCTACCGCGGGCAGGAAACCATCGCCCGTGTCCTCAACCTCGGACGGCCCCCGCGCCGCCTTACCTACCTGCAGCTGGACGGCTCGCGCGGCGACCTGCCCGCGCCCGGCACGCCCATCGAGGTGGGCGGACGCCAGGTCGGCGTCATCACCTCCTCGGCCCGCCACGCGGACGAGGGGCCGATCGCCCTCGCGCTGGTCGCCCGCGCCGTGCCCGTGACGACTGTCTTCGACATTGCCGGCGTCGCCGCCGCCCAGGAGGAGATCGTGCCCGTCCACGGCAAGTCCTCCGTGTCCCCGGAGACCCGCCCAGGCGCCGACCTCTCACGCGAGGCCGGCCAGCGCGGCGGTTCCACGGGCTTCGGCGGCCTCGGCTCGGCCCTGGGGTCGCGCTGATGCGCGCCGTCATCCAGCGCGCCACCTCGGGCGAGGTCCGCGTCGACGGCACCGTCGTCGGCCGACTCGCCCTCGATCCGCACGAGGCGGGGGAGAAGCGCCAGGGCCTCGTCGTCCTCCTTGGCGTTCAGCGTGGCGACGGCGCCGAGCAGGTGGCCACGGTCGCCCGCAAGATCGCCGAGCTGCGCATCCTCGACGACGAGCGTTCCGCGCTCGACGCGGGCGCACCGATCCTCGTGATCTCGCAGTTCACCCTGTACGGGGACACCCGCAAGGGCCGGCGTCCCTCGTGGGCGCACGCCGCCCCCGGCGAGGAGGCTGAGCCCCTCGTCGACGCGGTGGTCGCCGACCTGCGAGGCCGGGGCCTGCACGTCGAAGCCGGCCAGTTCGGCGCGATGATGGAGGTCTCGCTGGTCAACGACGGGCCGTTCACGGTCCTCGTCGAGGCGTAGGTGCGGAGGCTGTCCGCCGCGACTGTGCTTGCGTGAGAGTCGTGCTGTGACGCTGCGGACCAGTGCGGCCGAGCAAAACCGCGCTCGCACTTGTTGCCGATGGGGTGTTGCACCTGATCGGTAAGCTTCAACCCCTTCTGATCGGGTTGAATCTTCCCGATGAGGTTGAATCCTGCCGATAACTCCGCGTTTGTACTTGTTGTCGAGGGGCCATGCGCCCGATCAGTAGGCATTACACCCTTTCTGATCGGGTGTAATGCCCCTTAACGGGTGTAATGCCCCTAACTAGTGCATTCCTGCTCTCAGCCGCGTGCAGTGTTTCTTGTGGGGCATGGTTTCTCCCCAATGTTGCATGCAATTCCCATGGCAACCTTTCACGTGTTGAAGCACGGGCGTTGCAATTGCAACGTTTCTGGGGGTTGTTGAAATCTGGTGCGGGGGAATTGCATGCGGCTTTTGGGTGAGGCTCTCAGAGAGACATGCCGATAGTTCGTGCCGTGCCTCGGCCTCGGCCTCTCGCCTGGCCCGTCGCCGTGCCTCGGCCCTGCGTCGGCGAGGCCCCGTGACCCCACCTCGTCCCTGCGCCCA
>CATYYP010000198.1 GCA_958415245.1 Schaalia odontolytica
TACGTGGCGGCGAAGAAGCTCGCAGACGTGCTCGTCGCTCAAGTGAAGGAGATCGACCGTTCGCAGGAGATCCTCAGCCAGCTGCTCTGAACGCACGTTCGGGGCGAATCCGCTGCGCGCTACCCAAGATCAACCCAGAATGTGCGAGGCCCCGGGCGCTTTTGAGAAGCGCCCGGGGCCCTCGTACGTGTAGAGGTCAGCCGCGCAGGGAAGCGACGTAGGAGTCGATGCGCTGCGAGGAATCTTCGGGGGTGAAGCCTGCGGCCTTGATCTTCGTCAAGTCGAGGACAGAGGACAGGGGACGCGGAGCCACCTCGCGGCCCGCGAAGTACTCCTCCGTCGTCACCTCCGAGACGTCTTCCGGATCACGGCCGCACAGCTCGAACACGCGCTTGGCGACCTGCGCCCAGCTCATGATCGGTCCCTCGCCCGACAGGTTGTAGGTGCCAAACGGAGCGTCGCTGGTCAGCAGGTGAATAATGCCCTTGGCTAGGTCGGAGGTGAAGGTCAGGCGACCCACCTGGTCGGACACGACCGAGGGGGAGGCGCCCTGATCCGCCAGGGACGCCATGGTCTTCAGGAAGTTCTTGCCGTCGCCCACAACCCAGGAGGTGCGCACGATGTAGTGCTTCGGTGTCGAGGCCACAGCGGCGTCGCCGCCCGCCTTCGACTGACCGTATGCTCCGAGGGGAGAGGGGGCCTCGTCCTCGACGTGCACGTCCTGCGTGCCATCGAAGACGTACTCCGTCGAGATGTGAACCATCGTCGCGCCGTGAGCCGTGGCCTCGCGCGCCAGGATCGCCGGGCCGGTCGAGTTCGCCTGCCAGGTCGCGCGGCGACCCTCGGGCGTCTCAGCGCCGTCGACGTTCGTCCACGCCGCCGCGTTGATCACCACGTCGATGTCATCCCACGGCAGCGCGGCCACCTGCTCGGCGTCGGAAATCGACACCTCGGGCAGGTCCACACCAGTCACCGTGAAGCCGGCCTCGGGCAGCGCGCGCATGAGCTCGCGGCCCAGCTGGCCGTTCGCGCCCGTCACGAGCGCGCGGCGACCCACGGGAGCCGGGGCAGGGAAGGGGGTCACGTCCGCCATGCGCGGGTGAGCCTTGTCTTTGTCGGACAGGATGGCGCGCTCGAGCGGGATCGGCCAATCCACGGCGGCGGTCTCGTCAGCCAGGTTCAGGAAGGTGTAGCGCGCATCCGGCGACCAGTGGTCGTTCACGAGGTACGTGTAGGCCGTGTTCGGCTCCAGGGTCTGGTAGGAGTTGCCCACGCCCTTGGGGACGAACACCGCGACGCCCGGATCGATGATCGTCGTGTAGACGGTGCCGAAGGACGGACCCTCGCGCAGGTCCACCCACGCGCCAAACACGCGGCCGGTCGCGACCGACACGAACTTATCCCACGGCTCCGCGTGAATGCCGCGGGTCACCCCGACCTCGTCGTTGAACGAGATGTTGTTCTGCACGGGGCCGAAATCCGGCAGACCCAGCGCGACCATCTTTTCGCGCTGCCAGTTCTCCTTGAACCAGCCTCGATTATCGCCGTGAACAGTCAGATCAATGCGCAAAAAGCCGGGGATCGGCGTGGTCGTAATCCCCAGGGGCTTAGCGGTGGGCGCCATGGTTCTTCCTTACGTGCGTGGTTTTTGTGCGGACGCAACATTCCATGTAAATACTATCCGATCTGCACCCCCGCGGCGGTGTGCGCCGCCCCATGGGCGCGCGGAGGGGCAAAGTTGTGGAAAAATACTGTTGTATAGGGATAATTGTCAACGACGCGCGACCCACACGAGGACGCGCCGGGAAGCGGAGGCAACATGAAAGGCATCATCCTGGCGGGCGGCTCGGGCACCCGTCTCAACCCGATTACGCTGGGGACATCGAAGCAGCTCGTCCCCGTCTACGACAAGCCGATGATCTACTACCCGCTGTCGACCCTCATGCTGGCGGGCATTTCTGAGGTCCTCGTCATCACGACCCCCCACGACGCTCCGTCGTTCCACCGACTGCTTGGTGACGGCAGCCAGCTCGGCGTCAGCATCTCCTACGCTGTCCAGCACGAGCCCAACGGCCTCGCGCAGGCCTTCGTGCTCGGCGCCGATCACGTGGGCAACGACAGCGCTGCCCTGGTCCTGGGTGACAACATCTTCTACGGCCCCGGCATGGGCGCACAGCTGCGCCGCCACGTCGACCCCGACGGTGGTGCCGTCTTCGCCTACCACGTGTCCAACCCGCGTGAGTACGGCGTCGTGGAATTCGACGAGGAGTTCAACGCGCTGTCCATCGAGGAAAAGCCCGAGCACCCCAAGTCGAACTACGCGGTGCCCGGCCTGTACTTCTACGACAACGACGTGGTCGAGATTGCCCGCAACCTCAAGCCGAGCGCGCGTGGTGAGTACGAGATCACCGATGTGAACCGCTCCTACCTCGAGGCTGGCAAGCTCAAGGTCGAGGTCCTTCCGCGCGGCACCGCGTGGCTCGACACCGGCACCTTCGACTCCCTCGCTGATGCCACCGCCTTCGTGCGTACGGTCGAGGCCCGCCAGGGCATGAAGATCGGCGCCCCCGAAGAGGTCGCGTGGCGTATGGGCTTCATCGACGACGAGGGCCTGCGCCAGCGCGCCGAGCCCCTGGTCAAGTCCGGCTACGGCGCCTACCTGCTCGAGCTGCTTGAGCGAGAGGGTCGCTGAGTGAGCCGTCCCAGTGCTCAGTCCCGCCTGCTCATCGTTATCCCCGCGTGGAACGAGGAGGAGGTGCTCGGTGACGTCCTCGAGATGGTGAAGGTTGAAAAGCCTTCCTTCGCGGACATCCTCGTCGTCTCTGACGGGTCGACGGACGCGACCGCCGATATCGCGCGCGCCGCGGGCGTGGCCGTCCTCGACCTGCCGCTCAACCTGGGGGTCGGTGGCGCGATGCGCGCCGGCTTCCAGTACGCGCGGCGCATGGGCTACGAGTACGCGTGTCAGCTCGACGCGGACGGTCAGCACGACCCTCGCGAGATCGAGACGCTCATCGAGACGGCCTCGAGCGAGCACGCGGACGTCGTCATCGGCTCGCGTTTCGCGGGTAAGGGCAACTACCACGCGCGGGGCCCGCGCAAGTGGGCGATGAACCTCTTCTCGTTCATCCTCTCGCGCGTGTGTGAGACTCACTTGAGCGATACGACCAGCGGTTTCAAGCTCTACGGTCCCCGTGCGCTCTCACTCTTCGCGCGCAACTACCCGGCCGAGTACTTGGGTGACACGATCGGTGCGCTCGTCATTGCGGCACGCTCGCACCTGGTCGTGCGCGAGGTCGGCGTGCAGATGCACCCGCGCGCGGGCGGCGAGCCCTCCCACAACCCGATCAAATCGGCGCTCTTCCTGGTGCGCGCGACGATGGCCCTCGCGGTTTCGCTGTCGCGCCCCGGTGAGAAGGTCGCCCCGGCGCCGGAGGAGAATGCATGAGCCCCACGTACGTGCTTGGACTGGTGTTCGCGATCATCATCCTGGTGATGGTGTTCGTCAAGATGCGTAACTCGGGCCTGAAGGAACGCTACGGCCTGTGGTGGTACTGCATCGCCTTCTTCACGGCGCTGCTGTCCATCTTCCCGCCGATCCTGAAGTGGAGCGCGATCCAGCTGGGCGTTGTCGTTCCGCTGAATCTCGGGTTCTTCGTGGCGGGTGTGGTGCTGCTGCTCCTGTCGCTGCGTTTCTCGGTGGACCTGTCGCGTTCGGATGAGGATCGCCGTCGCCTGACTGAGGAGGCCGCGATTCTGCGCCTCCAAATGGAGGATCTGCAGCGCCGAGTCGACGCTCTCGAGGCGTCCCATCAGGGGGATGGTCAGTCTCGCTGAGGCGCGCGCTTTCTCAACGATCAACGAGGCCGGGGCCCGTCAGGTGGAAACCTGACGGGCCCCGGTTGATGACGTGGGAGCGCCCCTGGGTGGTCGTTCCG
>CATYYP010000199.1 GCA_958415245.1 Schaalia odontolytica
CGGGTTTCCACAATCGCGTCGACGACCGGGCCGCCCACGTTCTGGATGGCGTTCAAGCCGAAGCGGATCGCCTCACCGTCAGGCGCAAAGTTACCCATCGACGCGTTCACGTCCGGGGGCAGGACCGTGATGTCCATGTGACGACACTCCGCCAGGTACAGGGCTCGACGATCCTTGTTGTCCTTCGTCGAGGTCAGCAGGGCTGCCATGTACTCCGTCGGGAAGTTCGCCTTGAGGAAGGCCGTCCAGTAGGAGACGAGGCCGTATGCGGCCGAGTGGGCCTTGTTGAAAGCGTAGGCGGAGAAGGGAACGACGACGTCCCACAGGGCCTTAATCGACTCCTCGGAGTAGCCGTTATCGACCATGCCCTGGCGGAAGCCCTTGAACTGCTGGTCCAGGACCTCCTTCTTCTTCTTACCCATGGCCTTACGCAGAATATCTGCCTGGCCCAGCGAGTAGCCCGCCAGCTTCTGGGCGATCTGCATGACCTGCTCCTGGTACACGATCAGACCGAAGGTCGTTCCCAGGATGTCCTCGAGCGGCTCCGCCAGCTCCGGGTGGATGGGCGTGATCTCCTGACGCCCGTTCTTACGCAGCGCGTAGTTCGTGTGGGAGTTCGCACCCATCGGGCCGGGACGGTACAGGGCGCCGACGGCCGAGATGTCTTCGAAGTTGTCGGGCTTCATGAGCTTGAGGAGGTCGCGCATACCGCCACCATCCAGCTGGAAGACGCCGAGGGTGTCGCCTCGTCCCAGCAGCTCGTAGGTCTTCTTGTCGTCGAAGGTCAGGTGGTCGAGGTCCGGGTCCGGCTTGCCGTTGAGCGCAATGTTCTCAAGGGCGTCAGACACGACGGTCAGGTTACGCAGGCCCAGGAAGTCCATCTTCAGCAGGCCCAGCGTCTCGCACGTCGGGTAGTCGAACTGCGTGATGATCGCGCCGTCCTGCGGGCGCTTCATGATCGGGATGATGTCGGTGAGCGTGTGGGAGCTCATGATGACCGCACACGCGTGCACACCCCACTGGCGTGTCAGGCCCTCCAGGCCGAGCGCGTATTGGACGACCTCGTGCGTGTCGGGGTTCTCCTCGTAGAACTTACGGAACTCCGAGGCCTCGGCGTAGCGCTTGTCCTTCTCGTCGAAAATACCGTGGACCGTGATGTCCTTGCCCATGATCGCCGGGGGCAGCGCCTTGGTGAGCTGCTCACCGACCTTGAAGTCCTTGCCGAGGATGCGCGCGGAGTCCTTCAGGGCCTGCTTGGTCTTAATCGTGCCGTAGGTGACGACCTGGCTGATGCGGTCCTCGCCGTACTTGCGCTTGACGTAGGCGATGACCTCGTCGCGCCTGCGTTCGTCGAAGTCGACGTCGAAGTCGGGCATCGAGATTCGCTCGGGGTTGAGGAATCGCTCGAAAATCAGACCGTGATCGAGGGGGTTGAGCTCGGTGATCTTCATGGCGTATGCGACCATCGATCCAGCACCCGAACCACGGCCAGGCCCCACGCGGATCCCCTGCGACTTCGCCCAGTTGATGTAGTCGGCGACCGTGAGGAAGTAGCCGGGGAAGCCCATCGAAATGATGACGTCTTCCTCGTACTGGGCCTGCTTGCGCACGGCGTCAGGAATGCCATTCGGGAAGCGATCGCGCAGGCCTCGTTCGACCTCCTTGATGAACCACGAGGTCTTGTCTTCCCCCTCGGGCACCGGGAAGTCGGGCATGTAGTTCGCACCCTCCTTCGTGGTCGTGAAGTGCACGTCGCAGCGCTCGGCGATCTCGAGGGTTGAGTCGCAGGCGCCGGGCAACTCGCTCCACAGCGCACGCATCTCGTCCGAGGAGCGGATGTAGTAGCCGTCGCCGTCGAACTTGAATCGGTCGGGGTCGTTGATGCGCGAGCCCGAGTTGATGCACAGGAGTGCGTCCTGGATCTTACGGTCCTCGCGCTTGACGTAGTGCGCGTCGTTGGTCGCCACGAGGGGCGCGTTCATGAGCTTGGCGATCTCGAGGACCTGCTGGTGGGTGCGTCGTTCGATGTCGATGCCGTGGTCCATGACCTCGACGTAGAAGTTCTCCGCCCCGAAAATGTCGCGCAGCTCCGCGGCCTCAGCCACGGCCTCGTCCCACTGCCCCAGGCGCAGGCGCGTCTGCACGGCACCCGAGGGGCAGCCGGTGAACACGATGAGGCCCTCGTGGAACTGGCTGAGCAGCTCCTTGTCGGCACGCGGCCACTTGCCGAACTGGCCGTCCGTCGAGGCGTAGGACCCCAGGCGGAAGAGGTTGTGCATGCCCGTCGTGTTGTAGGCGACCAGGGTCAGGTGGTTGTAGGAGCCGCCGGCACTCACATCGTCGGAGCGCTGCCACGGCTCACCCCACAGGACCTTCTGGCGATCGAAGCGCGAGGTCCCCGGCGTCACGTACGCCTCAAGACCGATGATCGGCTTGACGCCCGCGTTCTTGCAGTTCGTGTAGAAGTCGAAGGCGCCGAATAGGTAACCGTGATCCGTCAGGCCGATCGCGGGCTGCCCGAGACGGGCGGCCTCCTCCGCCATCGCTTTCGTCTTCGCCGCTCCGTCGAGCATCGAATACTCGGAGTGGTTGTGGAGGTGCACGAAGGAATCAGCCATGCGTCGATTCTACTGTCCGAGGCGCGCGCCCCCACGGTGAACGCCCCGAGCGGAGCGGTCGTTCATCTCACGGCGTGACGGCCACGACGAGGCCGGGGCTGGGACGCGGGGACACCTCACCAACCGGGGTCAGTTGCGCGGGTGGCGCAGCTCCTCGAGAGCATCGGCGAGATCATCCGGATAGGGACTGGACACGCTCATCGGCATGCCCGTGCGAGGGTGGGCAAATCCGAGTCGAACGGCGTGCAGCCACTGGCGGGTGAGCCCCAGGCGCTCCGCCTGGGTCGGGTCAGCGCCGTAGAACGTGTCACCCACGCACGGGTGCCCGACGGCGGCCATGTGCACGCGGATCTGGTGGGTGCGTCCCGTCTCCAGGTGCACCTCGGTGAGCTGAGCTCCCGCCATGAGCTCGAGGGTGTCGTAGTGGGTGACGGCGCGCTTGCCACCGTCGATGACGGCCATGCGCCATTCGCGCGAGGGATGACGACCGATCGGAGCGTCGATCGTGCCCGAGGCCGGGTCAAGGTGCCCTGCCACAACGGCGTGATACACCTTTTCGATCATGCGTTCTTTGAACGCACGCTTCATGACGGTGTAGGCGAGCTCGGACTTGGCGACCATCATCGCCCCCGAAGTACCCACGTCAAGCCGGTGCACGATGCCCTGGCGCTCGGGGGGCCCGTAGCTGGTGATGCGATATCCGGCCGCCTCCAGGTTGCCCAGGACCGTGGGGCCTTCCCAACCGGGGCCGGTGTGTGCGGCGACGCCGACGGGCTTATCGACGACGACGATATCCTCGTCGTCGTAGAGAATCGCCATGTCGGTGACCGGCGTCGGTTTACTCTCCGGTTCCGGGATGGTGACCTCGATGATGTCCATAGCGCCGAGGCGATCAGACTTTCCCGCGGTCACGCCGTTGATGAGGACGTGCCCCTCCCCTGCCAGCTCCGCGCAGCGCGAGCGCGACAGGCCGAGCATGCGGGCCAGAGCGGCATCGACCCTCTCACCCACGAGGGCGTCGGGGACGGGAAGCATACGGGAACTCACTGGGCGTCCTCCTTCGACGGTTCACGGGAGAGCGCGAGGGCCAGCAAAGGCGCCCCGAGGACGATCCAAATGTCTGCAACATTGCCGACGAACCAGTTACCGTAGGCGATGAAGTCGGTGACATGACCGACGCCGAAGCCGGGTTCGGCAGTCAGTCGGTCGATCAGGTTTCCAACGGCGCCGCCCGCCAGCAGCGCGATCGCCAGCAGAGTCGACGCGCGGTGGACGCGACGCGCCATCA
>CATYYP010000200.1 GCA_958415245.1 Schaalia odontolytica
AACTGGGTGAAGGTGGGTCCGATCATGGCCCAGCCCTCCGAGTTCCTCAAGCTTGCGCTCATCGTGTTCCTGGCTTTCATGGTCTCGAAGTCGGCGTCGAAGCGCGGCGATTGGAAGGCGATGAGTCTGGCCGTCGGCCTGCCGATCCTGACGGCGCTCGGCGCGGTCATGCTGGGTCGAGACATGGGCACCGCGATGGTCGTGGCTGTTGGTGCGCTGGGAGCGATGTGGGTGGCCGGTCTGCCTAAACGCTGGTTCGGCGGACTCGTTATGCTCGCCATCCCGACGATGGTGCTGCTCGTGTTGTCGAACCCGACGCGTATCCGCCGTATTTTGGCGATCCTTCCGGGCACCTCGAAGGGGCCGGATGAGTCCGCTCCCGAACAGATCGACCACTCGCTGTGGGCGCTGGGCTCGGGTGGCCTGACCGGCCTCGGGCCGGGAGCCTCGCGCGAGAAGTGGAACTACCTGCAGGCCGCGCACACGGACTTCATTTTTGCGATCGTCGGCGAGGAATTTGGCCTGCTCGGTGCCCTCGGCGTGCTCTTGTGCCTGGGCCTGCTGATCTGGGGCATGTTCCGCGTGGCGCGTGAATCTTCGGATCTGTTCGTGACGATCGTGGCCTCGGGCGTGGCCTCGTGGATCGGCATCCAGACGGTCATCAACGTCCTGTCCGTGACGGGACTGGGACCGGTTATCGGCGTGCCTCTGCCACTCGTGTCCTACGGCGGTTCGTCGTTCCTGTTTACGATCACCGCGATCGCCGTCGTTGCCTCGTTTGCTCGAGCACGCGCGGGAATTTGGATGATCGGCCGTCCCGACGAGGCCTCGGCTGGGCGTGATCCCCGCCTCGCTCCTCGCCGTCGCTCGGCGCGCTAAGACGCCCGCGGCACCTGGTGGCCTGCGCGGCTCGCTACACTGGTGTCACGCACACGCGTAAAGGAGACGCATATGGTCAAGGTTGTGATGGCTGGCGGCGGCACCGCCGGGCACGTGAATCCTCTGCTGGCGACGGCGGCGCAGCTGCGCGAGAGTGGCGCTGAGGTTGTCGTCCTGGGGACGAAGGCTGGTTTGGAGGCGGATCTGGTTCCCGCCGCAGGATTCCCGCTCGTGGAGATTCCCCGCGTTCCTTTGCCGAGGCGTCCCTCCCTCGCGTTCTTCACTCTTCCCGGTCGTTTCGCGGATGCCGTGAAACGTTGCGCCCAGGCCCTGGAGGGCGCGGACGTTCTCGTCGGTTTTGGCGGCTACGTGTCGACGCCCGCGTACATCGCGGCGAAGCGCGCGGGCGTGCCGATCGTCATTCACGAGCAGAACGCGCGACCCGGCCTGGCGAACAAGGTGGGCGCGCGCAATGCGAAGGTTGTCGCTCTGACGTTCCCCTCCTCTCCGCTGAAGGCGCGCAACGGCCGCACGGTCGTGACGGGCCTACCCCTGCGTGCGGCGATCGCTGAGCTTGCGCACCGCCGCGCAGACGCTGAGGGCGCTGCCCAGGCGCGCCGCGAGGCAGCCGAACGTCTCGGCGTCAATCCGGATGCACCGACGTTGCTGGTGACGGGCGGCTCGCTGGGAGCTCTGCACGTCAACGAGTCGATGACGGGGGCGGCGGACGCGCTGCCGGAAGGCGCGCAGGTCGTACACCTGACAGGCCGCGGTAAGGACGAGCCCGTGCGCGCCGCCGTTGAGGCAGCACGTCTGTCGGACCGCTGGCACGTGATCGACTACCTGACGACGATGGAGGACGCGCTGGCCGTCGCGGACCTCGTCGTGTGTCGTTCGGGCGCGGGAACCGTGGCCGAGATGGAGGCCCTGGGCCTGCCCTGCATCTACGTGCCGCTGCCGATTGGCAACGGCGAGCAGCGCCTGAACGCGGCGGACCACGTGGCCGCCGGTGGCGCCCAGCTCGTTGACGACAAGGACTTCACGGCCGACTTCGTGCGCCGTAACGTCTTCCCGCTGCTGGGCTCGACCCGCCTGGCGGACATGGCGGCCGCATCCCAGTCGCTGGGCCGCGCGGGAGCCGCCCGTGCGCTGGCGGATCTGGCTCTGGAACAGGTGAAGGAGGCCGGCCATGAGTGAGCCGACGCTGCAAGATCGTTTCCATCTGATTGGTATCGGCGGCGCGGGCATGAGCGTCGTCGCGGAGCTGCTGGCTTCGCGAGGCGCCACGGTCGAAGGCTCTGACCGTGAGGAGTCCGCCGTTCTCGAGCACCTGCGCTCGGTGGGCGTTCGCGCTTTCGTCGGGCACGAGGCCTCGCACGTGGACCCGAGCTCCGTGGTCGTGGTCTCGACGGCTATCCGCGAGGACAACCCGGAGCTCGCGATTGCGCGCGAGCGCGGCCAGCGCGTCATTCACCGCTCGCAGGCTCTTGCTCTCGCGGCCTCAGGCATGCGTTTCGTCGGCGTCGCCGGCGCGCACGGGAAGACGACGACGTCGGGCATGCTCGCGATCGGGCTGTCGGCCTGCGGGCTGGACCCGTCGGTGGCCGTCGGTGGTGTGCTGCCCCAGCTGGGCACCGGCGCGCACCTGGGCGGCGGGGACGTGTTTGTCGCCGAGGCCGACGAGTCGGACGGCTCGTTCCTGAACTACACCCCGGCGATCGAGATCGTCACCAACGTCGAGCCCGATCACCTGGATCGGTACCACTCCCGCGAGGAGTTCGAGGAGATTTTCGTCGAGTTCGCGCGCCGCATGGTCCCCGGGGGCCTGCTGGTAACCTGCGCCGAGGACGAGGGTGCTGTTCGGCTGGCGCAATCGGCGCGCGCCGAAGGGCTGCGAGTCGTTACCTACGGTCGTCTCGAGCGTTCGCTGTGCACCCCCGACGTGGTGATCGCTGACGTCCGCGTGGAGGCGCACGGGGCTGGCGCGTCGCTGATGTGGGGCGAACTCAGCGCGTCGCTGGCGTTGAGCGTCCCCGGCGAGCACAACGTGCTCAATGCGGCTGCCGCGTGGGTGGCAGGCATCGAATGCGGGTTGTCGCCTCAGGCCATTGCGGACGGCCTGGGCGAGTTTAGCGGCGCGGCACGTCGGTTCGAGGCCCGCGGCCAGGTCGGTTCGCGTCGCCTGTTCGATGACTACGCCCACCACCCGACGGAGGTGGAGGCCGCGATCCGCGAGGCGCATGTCGTGGCAGGCGAGGGCGATGTGACCGTCGTGTTCCAGCCGCATCTGTATTCGCGCACACGTATCTTCGCGGAGCGTTTCGCCCAGGCGCTGTCGGGGGCGGACCACGTCGTGCTCGCGGGCATCTACGGCGCCCGGGAGGATCCTGAGCCGGGAGTCGACTCGTCCCTCATTTCGTCGCGCATTGAGGGCGCGTCCTACGTCGAGGACATGCACGAGGCCGCCCGTCTGGCCGCTTCGCTGACCCCCGAGGGCGGCGTGTGCTTGACGATGGGCGCTGGTTCGATCACTCACTGTGCGTCCGACGTGCTCGATGAGTGGAAGCGGATGGAGGCATGAGGCCACCGTCGCCGAGGCGCCCGGGAGGTGCTCGCTCTCACGAGGAGCCGTCGTCGCGCGTGGAGGAGGCTGCCTCATCCTTCGATGAGGTCGTGTCCCCGTCGGCGGATGAGGAAGCGCAGGAGCCGAAGCGTCGTTCCTCCTCGCTCGCTCAGCGCCGCCGCGCGCGCACGACCGTGGACCGTCCCATGCCCGTCGCCGATGCCGCATCCCTGCTGGGCGGCGAGGAAGCGACGGATCTGGGGGATCGCCTGCGTGAGCGCACCCGCGCGCGTCGTATCCTCCTTGCTCGTCGTATCGCGCTCACGTTTGTGACGCTCGCGCTTGCAGCGGGAGGCGTGTGGGTCGCGTTCTTCTCGCCCGTTTTCGCGTTCTCGTCGTCCGCGGTCGTCGTTTCCGGCGAGGACGGCACGCTCGTCACCGCCGATTCCGTGCGTTCAT
>CATYYP010000201.1 GCA_958415245.1 Schaalia odontolytica
GTCCCCTTCCAGATGGCCTTCACCGCGATTGCCCGCCCCGTCATCTGGGTGCTGGGCGGGACCGCGAACTGGGTGCTCGCCCGCATGGGCATCGAGCCCCAGGAGGAGATCTCCTCGGCGCGCTCCGCCTCCGAGCTGGCAGCCCTCGTCGAGCATTCCGTCGAAGAAGGCACCTTCGACATGTCCACGGCCGACCTTTTCGTCAACACGATCCGCATGTCGACCCTGAGTGCCGCCGACGTCATGACCGACCGCGGCCGCCTGCACACCCTCAGCGAGGGTGACAGCGCCCAGGACGTGCTCGACCTGGCCCGCGAAACCGGACACTCCCGGTTCCCGGTGATCGGCGATGACTCCGACGACATCCTCGGCTTGGTGTCGCTGCGCCGCGCGGTCGCCGTGCCCGCCGATCGTCGCGCCGAGGTCCCCGTCATCTCGTCGTCTCTCATGACCGACGCGCCCTCAGTCCCCGAGACCGTGCCGATCGGTCCCCTCATGGTCCAGTTGCGTGACGAGGGCCTGCAGATGGCGGTCGTCGTCGACGAGTATGGCGGCGTGTCAGGCATCGTCACCCTCGAGGACGTCATCGAGGAGATTGTCGGTGAGGTCTCCGACGAGCATGACCAGCGTCGCCTCGGCATTCGCCCGCGCCCCGACGGGACTTTCCTCGTTCCCGGGACGCTGCGCCCCGACGAGCTCGCGCGCCGCACGGACATCAACCTGCCCGAGGACGGACCCTACGACACGATCGGCGGCCTCGTCATGAACGAACTGGGCGAGATTCCGGTCGTTGGATCGCGCGTGAGCGTGGATGGCATCGGCATCGAGGTCACCCAGATGCAGGGACGTCGCGTCGCTCAGGTGGCGATCACGCCCGCCCCCGAGGCCGAGGTTGAGGAGGTGTCGCGGTGAGCGTGGGAGTTGGTCTCGCCATCACCGTGGCGCTTCTGGCCGTCAACGCTTTCTTCGTTGCCGGCGAGTTTGCCGTCACCTCGACGCGTCGCTCGCAGGTAGAGCCACTCGCCGACGAGGGTGCGCGCGGCGCGGCCGCTGCGCTGTACGCGCTGCAGCACGTGTCCCTCATGCTGGCGATCTGCCAGCTGGGCGTGACGGTCGCGTCCACGACCCTGGGCGTCGTCGCGGAGCCCGCGATCGCGCACCTCGTCGAGTCGCCGCTCGAGCGTCTCGGCGCGCCCGAGGCGACCAGCCACGTCGTCGGTTTCGCCGCCGCCCTCGTTATCGTTCTCTTCTGCCACGTCGTCTTCGGCGAGATGGTCCCGAAGAACATCTCGATCGCCGCCCCCGTGCGTATGCTCCTGATCCTGGCCCCCGTCCTTGTGCGCCTGGGCCACGTCCTGCGCCCGATTATCGAGGCCATGGATCGCTTTGCGAACTGGTTCGTGCGCCTGGCGGGTTACGAGCCGCGCTCGGAAATCTCGGCCTCCTACACGATTGAGGAGGTCGCCTCGATCGTCGTCGCCTCGCAGGAGGAGGGCGTGCTGACCGACGAGCTGGGCCTGCTCAGTGGCACCCTGGAATTCTCCGAGGAGACGGCCGGGACAGCGATGGTGCCCCTCGATAAGCTCGTCGTCCTGCCCGAGGGTGCCACTCCGGCCGACGTGGAAGAACAGGTTGCCCACACGGGCTATTCGCGTTTCCCGATCGCCGGCGACGACGGTTCCATCGTCGGCTACGTGCACCTCAAGGACGTCCTGTACGCCACCGGTGAGGAGCGCGAGCAGCCGATCACCCCGTGGCGCATCCGACGCCTCGAGGCCGTGTCCGCCGACGACCAGGTCGAAGACGCGCTGCGCCACATGCAGCGCACCGGCGTGCACTGCGCCCTCGTGCGCGATGCGGGAGCAGTCGTCGGCATCCTCTTCCTCGAAGACATCCTCGAGCTGCTGGTCGGCGAAGTCCGAGACGTTCTCCAACGCCCGTGACGAGCCGCGATCCGCAAGGTACATTAGATCGAGGTCAAAACTTCGTGACGAACACAGACAAGGGGGAGAGCGTGAGCGACACCGAGTGCCCGCTGCCGAAGCGCTCGCAGCTGCGCGCGGCGCGCCCCCACGACGCGGACGACCAGCAGGAGAACCCGACGACGTCGGCGATCCCGGTGACTGACGAGGCCTCGGCCCCCACCTCTGATCCCGCGACGGATCGAGAGGACGCGGAGGGAACCCCGGCCTCGTCGATGGGGGAGCGACGTCGTAATGTTCACCCGGTCGGCTACGTCCTGCGAGCCCTCCTCGTGCTCGGGTTGGCGGGCACGACGATCGCCGTGCCCATGACGGGACGCGTCGGATCCGACTCCTCCCTGACCGTGCCCGCGCGAGCCTTCGGTGCGTCGGTGGGCGGTCCCAGCTGGGCCTTGTCCTCCGCGCTGCCCCAGGCTACCGCGCTTGACGGTACTCTCACGGCGAACTCCCGTGCAAAGGCCAAGGCCCCCGTGTCCATCACCGGCTGCGCATCGGGCAACGGCGCCGACGGCAACCGCAACGTGCGCGTCGTCGCCGACACGATCTACTGGCCGCTCCCGCAGGGCACCTACACGATCACCTCGCCCTTCACGATGCGTATTTCGCCCGTGTCCGGCCAGCTCCTGGCTCACGAGGGTATCGACATGGCCGCCCCGCTCGACACCCCCATCACCGCTGTGTACGGCGGCGTCGTCGAGGAAGTCGCGGAGAACTCGCGCTCGGGCGCCTACGTGCAGATCAAGCACACGCGCTCCGACGGCACCGTGTTCCACTCCGCCTACCTGCACCAGTACATGAACAAGATTAAGGTGAAGGTCGGAGACACCGTCACCGCCGGGCAGGTCATCGGCGCGGTCGGCAACAACGGCTGGTCGACGGGCCCGCACCTGCACTTCGAAATCCACGACTCCTCGGACACCCCCGTGGATCCGGACGCGTGGATGCAGACAAACAAAGCTGTTTATCTTGGACAGGAGTCTTGCTGATGATGCCCGTCACCATGCGTCAGGGGCCCATCGTTTTCGCTCACCGCGGCGGCAGCGAGGAGGCCCCCGAAAACACGATGAGCGCCTTCGCCTACGCCTACGAGGCCGGGATCCGCCACGTGGAGACCGACGCCCACATCACCGCCGACGGCAAGGTCGTCATCTGCCACGACGAGACCGTGGACCGCTGCTATGACGGTACTGGCGTGATTGCTCAGATGACGTGGCGCGAGCTGTCCAAGCTGCGCCACCGCGACTCCGGGGAGCAGATGCCGCTGCTCGCCCAGGTCCTCGAGGCCTTCCCGGACATGTACTTCAACATTGATGCGAAGGAGCCGGGCGTCGAAGGCCCGCTCCTCGACGTCATCGCCGACCACGGAGCGGCCGACCGCGTGCTCGTTGCTTCCTTCTCCGAGCCGCGCCTGCGCGCCGTGCGCGACATCGCGGCCTCGGATCCTTCCCGCGCGGTCGCCACGTCGCTGGGTACCGAGGCCGTCGTGCGCCTCGTGGGTGCCGCGAAGAGCGCCACGAACCCCGCCTGGTGGCACGTGCCCGGCCCGCGCCAGGGCGCCATCGCCGCACAGGTGCCCATGCACCAGGGCCCCATCCGCGTCGTCGACGAGCGCTTTGTCGCTACCGCCCACACCCTGGGCCTGGCCGTCCACGTGTGGACCATCAACACGGTGGCCGACGTGCTGCGCCTCCTCGAGGTCGGCGTCGACGGCATCATCACCGACCGCCCCGTCTTCCTGCGCGACTTCCTGGACCAGCGCGGCCTGTGGACGCAGCCCCCGGCTCCGGGTTCTGTTGCGGGTCCCAGGGACTGAGGTTATTGCTTGAATTGGCGGGGGCGCCCCGGGGGGGGGGGGCCCGCCCAAACACCCCAAGAAAAGGGTTTTTTGGCGCGGAGGGGGGGGGGGGGGTAAAAAAAA
>CATYYP010000202.1 GCA_958415245.1 Schaalia odontolytica
TCGTCGGTAGCGCCCGGGCTGCTCCTGGCGTCCCCTGGACGGCCTCGTGGAAGGCACGAACCGGGGTGACGTGGCGCGCCCACCAGGGCACGGGCGTGCGCGGGCGACTACCCTTGTCCCTATGCGTCCGATGCCAGCCCCCCGCCCCCAGCGACTCGTTCGCTCTGCGGGCGCACTCGTCTGGCGCTTCACGGACCCCGCGCGCGTCGCCGTCCCCGGCGAGCCCATCGACCCCGCGGACATCGAAGTCCTCATGGTCCACCGGCCGCGCTACCACGACTGGTCCTGGCCCAAGGGCAAGACCGAAAACGGTGAGTCCCTCGTCGCTGCCGCCGTGCGCGAAGTCGAGGAGGAAACCGGCCAGATCATCACCCTCGGCGCACCCCTGACGACCCAGCGCTACCGCCTGGGCGGCGGACAGACCAAGGAAGTCCACTACTGGGTGGGCACCCCCGTCCCCGCCGGTCACGCGTCCGAGCGCCTGCGCGCCCCCGTCGCGCGCGCCCCGCGCACCGAAATCGACCAGACCGCGTGGACCTCGCCCGAGCGCGCCGCCGACATGCTCACGCGCCGAGGCGATCGCCGCCTCCTCGCCGACATCGTCGCCCGCGCCCGCGAAGGCCGCCTCGTGACCACGACTCTCCTCGTCCTGCGCCCCGGACAGGGCCTCACCCCGCGCCTCGACGAGGCCGGGGACGCCCGCGCGGCCGCCTCTCCTTCCGCTTCTTCCGGCGGCTCCGCGGCACCTGCCGAGGCAGCGGCTCCGGCTAAGCCTCGCCCCGCGCCGACCCCCGCGATGGTGGCCTCCGCTGCGGCCAGGAGGGCCGCCCAGGTGGAGCAGGCCTTGGCGAAGAAGGTTGAGACCGCGCCGGAACCCGTCGACCCGCCGCTCAGCCGTTTCGGCGTGCGCCAGGCCTTCGACCTCATCGACTTGCTTTCGAGCTTTGGTGTGGCCCGCGCGTTCGCGTCGCCGGCGGCCCGCTCGCGCCAGAGCCTCACCCCGTGGGCGTCGATGGGCGGGGGATCGGTGACCCTCGTCGATTCCTTCGACCTGACCGCATCCGGTCCGGATGCACAGATTGACGGCGAGGCGCGCCTCGGACGCGTCCGCGCCTTCGCGGCCGAGCGCCTGCGCGAGCACGGGTCCCCCACGGTCCTGTCGGTCGCGGGAACGGCTCGCGACGCCATCATCGAGGAAATCCGCGCCTACGCGTCGGCTCCCGTCGCCGGCGCGGAGGCCCCGCGCCTGAGGCACGGCCAGGTCCTTGTCGCCCACGTCGAACACGCCGGTGATGCCCTGACGGTCGCCGCCCTCGAAACGCACGGCGTCACCACGAAGGACCCCGCCGCCCTCCCGCGCAAGGCCTCCAAGAAGCACTGAGGCGGCCCGGCCGAAGCCGAACCGCCTCCACTCGATCCGCGAGGCAGCTGTGTGGAACAGCGGCCTTCGATAAAGCGTGATTCGCATCGGTAGCATTCGCAGTAGATAGAACGTAAAAGTATCGGGTGGTGCGTGGCCCCTGGCCACACACCACCCGATGACGTTCGGAGGCTCGACGGACTCTACAGGCCCGACTCCTTCACCGACGAGGTGAGCTTCGAATGATCCAACGGACGCGCCAGGCACACGATCGAACGATCATTTTGCGCCCACGAATCCTTCGTCGGGATCATCCACGTCGCGTCGAGCAACGAGGTCAGGTAATCCGACCCCACGTACGCATCGAACGCGGAAATGCACTCGATTTCGGCCTGCCGGTTGAGCGCCTCGGCGCCCGGGAAATCCCCGTCCGGCGCGGACGCCAAGGCGAAGACCTCAGCGTCGTGCTCGCGCGTGCAGCTGGTCTTATCGATCGTCGTTGCCGTGGTCGCGCTCTTATCCTCCGGCAGGAGGATGCACTGCCCGACCCGCATGTGCATGACGGACGAATCCGAGCATGCTGCGAGCGGGGCAGCGGCAAGAGCGACGACCGCAGCCGTCACGACGAGGCGACCATGCATCAGTGAACTCCCAGAGGCAGCGCCACGACGAGGTACACGATGCCCGACACCAGAGCGGCGGCCGGCAGAGTGAGGAACCACGCGATGACGATGTTGCCGGCGACGCCCCAGCGCACAGCCGAGAACCGCTTCGTGCAGCCCACACCCATGATCGCCGTCGACACGACCTGCGTCGTCGAGATCGGTGCGTGGATGACGTAGGAGCACAGGTACAGAATCGAGGCGGACACGGCCTCGGCGGTGAAGCCGCGAGCCGGATCCAGGTCGATGATCTTACGGCCGATCGTGCGCATGATGCGCCCGCCGCCGGCCATCGTGCCCAGCGAGATCGCCAGAGCGCCCGATACCTTCACCCACAGCGGCACGTTCATCTCACCCGTGATGGGATCGAGGATGTTGTGGGTCTCGCCGTAGCCGCCAGCCAGTAGCGCCATGACGATGATGCCCATCGTCTTCTGCGCGTCCTGGATGCCGTGGCCTAGGGCCATAGCCGCCGACGAGAAGCGCTGCGCGGCGCGGAAGCGACGCATCGTGCGGTGATACTGCGCCTTGCGCAGCAGCGACAGCACGATCTTCATGGCGATGTAGCCGATGACAAAGCCGATGATGGGGGAGGCGAACATCGGGATCACGACGTGGCTCATGATGCCCCACCAGTGCACGACCGTGCCGCTCATGAGGCCCGCGCCCACCATGCCGCCGATGAGGGCGTGCGAGGAGGACGAGGGGAGTCCGAACCACCAGGTGATCAGGTTCCAGATACAGGCGCCCAGCAGAGCCGCCAGGATGATGACCAGGCCCTTTTGCTGCATCTCCGGCAGGGGAGACTCGGCGTAGTCGCTGATCGAAATGATGCCTTTGCCGACTGTCTTTGCGACGGCCGTGCCCATCATGGCGCCGATGACGTTCATCGTTGCGGCCATGAGGAGCGCCGCGCGAGGAGTCCACGCGCGCGTCGACACGGAGGTCGCGATCGCGTTCGCCGCGTCGTGGAAGCCGTTTGTGTAGCTGAAGAACAGCGCGACGGCGATGACGACGCAGACGAGGATCAGATTCAGATCCACGGCTCAGGATTCCTTCAGTGCGAGGGATTCGATGACGTTGGCCAGCTCCTCGAACGCGTCGGTGCAGGACTCGAGGCCCTGGACGATGTCCTTGAGCTTGATGATCGTGATCGCGTCGAGGCCGGAGTCGAACAGGGCCGTCAGCGTGCGGCGGTAGGCCAGGTCGCCCTCGTTTTCGAGACGGTTGATCTCGATCCAGTAGTCGCGCATGTCCACGGGCGACTTGAGCTTGGGCATGTTCTCGGCGGTCAGGTCCGCGCAGTGCTTGATGACGGCGATCTGCTCGTTGAGCAGGGAAACCAGGGAAGTGGGGATGTCGGCAATGCCGTAGACGACCAGGAGGTCGCCGGCCTCGTCGATGAAGTCGAGGCAGTCGTCCAGGTGGGACGCCAGGGACTGCAGGTCTTCGCGGTCGAAAGGCGTGATGAACGAGGAGTTGATGCGCTGAACGATCGCGTGGTTCAGTTCGTCGCCGCGGTGCTCGACCTCGTGGAGCTGATCGCGCAGGGCGATGCGCTCCTCGGGGGAGGCGGCGTAGATGTGCGTCAGGAACTCGACGGCCTGCACGAGCTGGCGGGCCTGGGAGGTGAAGTCTTCAAAAAAGTCAGGGCCTTGGGTCTTGTTTCGGAATCCCATGGTGTATTCGGTCCTTCCAATGGCGAATGGCACTGTTGTGCTACCTGTAATCGTCGGTCATTGGGTAGCGAGACTTCAAGTTCAGAGATGGAATTGTGACCCCATATTGGGTGTTCTATCTCACGGCGATGGGTGATTGGACGACTTCCGTCTCATTCACGAGGTCGGGGCGGGGTGGGGCTTCGAGAGC
>CATYYP010000203.1 GCA_958415245.1 Schaalia odontolytica
ACCCGGGTGGCGGTCACACGCATTTCCACGGTGACGATGCGTCGGTAGCCCACGCAGTGCACCCGAGCGATCTCCAGTTCACCGTCGTCGACGTACGCGGTCACCACGGCCTCGTCGATGCGCTGTCCCTGGGAGATGTCCTCCTCGAGGACGATCGCGCCAACCGTGTGCGGCTCATCAAAGCACAGGGTCACGACGTCGCCGTCGTCCTCGCGGGACGCCTCGATGCGACGCGAGCGGAAGTCAGCGATCTTCTCGCCCAGGCGGGCCAGGACCTCAACGTCGGCGTCCGCGAGGAGGCCGTCGCGGTTCGGGGGGACGTTCAGGAGGAATGTCGCGTTGCCGCCGACCGAGCCCTTCCAGATCGAGAACAGCTCGTCGACGCTGCGCACCTTGGAGTCCTCAACGTCGTGGTGGAACCAACCCTTACGTGTTGAGGTGTTAACCTCGGCCGGATACCAGGCAAGAGGGCCGGAATAGTCTGCCAGCGCCTCCCGCGAGCCCAGATCTTCGTCGCCGGAGGCCACCTGACGGGAAAACTCGCCATCGTCGGCCTTCTGAGACTTCTCTGCGGTGCGCTCGGCCTCGCGCAGCGACGCGGGAACGACCGACCACTCGTTCGTTCGAACAGACCCAGCCTCGTTGCCGCACCAGCGCACATCCGGGCCGCACACGGAGATGACGGCCTCGGGGGCGAGCGCGCGAACCGTGTCGTAGATGCGCTGCCAGTCGTAGACCTGCACCTTGCCGTTGGGGCCCTCGCCGCATGCGCCGTCCAGCCACACGGAGAACACCGGGCCGTAGTGGGTGAGCAGCTCGATGAGCTGGTTGATGTAGAAGTCGTTGTAGGACTCGCCCTGGCCGTACGTGGGTTCGGTCATGTCCCAGGGGGAGAGGTACACGCCGAACTTAAGACCGTGACGCGCGGCCGCATCGGATACCTCGCGCACGAGGTCCCCGCGCCCGTCCTTCCAGGGCGACGATTCCACGGAGTGCTTCGTGTAGGCCGATGGCCACAGGCAGAACCCGTCGTGGTGCTTGCAGGTCAGGATCACGCCGGTCATGCCGGCGCTGACCAGGGCGCGCATCCACTGATCGACATCGACGCTTCCCGGATTGAACAGGGCCGGATCCTCGTGGCCCTCGCCCCACTCGCGGTCCGTCATCGTGTTCATGCCGAAGTGGATGAACGCGTACATCTCCATCTTCTGCCACTGAAGCTGACGGTGGGTGGGCCGAATATTGGCCAGGTAGTCCTCGTTGATCATGCCTATGGTTTCCGCTTGATGGCCGACGCGGCGGCCGGTCCTGCACCCTGCAGGTTCCGGAAAAAGGATAGCCTACCTGTCAGTGCGTGACCAATGTTACTGTGCGTGTTGATCCGCCCTTTTTCGTCTGCTTTTCGGGACCATACTCCACGTCTGTCACGCGGTGTTTGTGTCCTTTCGCGTCACCGAGTGACAGCGAGTACGCGGCCTCCTCCAGGGCCTTCTCCGCTGCCGCGGTTTCTTCGGCGCGATAGCCGTCAGAGTCCAGGAGCAGCCCGGTGATGGCGCCGCGCCAACGCTTCGCGTCGTGGGAGATGACCGAGCGCTTGCCGTCCGCCTCGCGTTCGACGCGCAGCTCCCAGACGCGTGCCCACGGGGCCTTGCACGAGGCGCGATAGGGGCCGGATCGGCCGTCGATGATGATGCGCTCCGATGCCTCGGGGGACAGGGCCTCGTCGAGTTGTGGTGCCCACCAGGTCGAGAGGACGCCGAGGTCGGGCAGGGACACGCCCATCGCAAGGCGATGGTCCGGAATGACGTCGCTGGGGGAGAGGACGCCAAAGAGCCCGGAAAAGATCGACACGTGCGCCGCGCCTGCGCTCGACCACGCGCCCGGCGCGCACTCTTCGATCGCCTCGTACAGCACTCCAGTAAACAGCGACGAGGCCGGGGCGCAGGGGGCGGAATCGAGCGCGGTGTTCACAGACAGGTCGATCCGGGCACCGACCTTCAGGACGGCTGCTGCTTCGGGGCCGTCTCCGAGAGCCGCGAGCGCGTTGCAGACGGTGCGACGGCTTGTCGCAAGGCTAACGCGAGATAGTGCGTTGAGGTCCAAAGACGGACCCTGTGTGGGCGCGTTCTTTCCCTCTGACGGGGGCAACCAGATCAGCATAGTGACCACCCTATCGCGGGGGTGGTACTGCGCGCGCTATGATCGATGCGGATCTGCCGGCCGGGCGGCCGCGCGCGGAAACGCTCGAGGAACGTCCGGGCTCCACAGGGCAGGGTGATGGCTAACAGCCACCCGGGGTAACCCGCGGGATAGTGCCACAGAAAACAAACCACCGGTGCACACGCGTCGGTAAGGGTGAAAAGGTGAGGTAAGAGCTCACCAGCGGCGCGGGTGACCGCGTCGGCTAGGTAAACCCCACCCGGAGCAAGACCGAGCAGCAGGCAGGGCGGCCCGTCCGATGCCTGCGGGTAGGTTGCTGGAGGCCGTCGGTAACGACGGTCCTAGATAGATGGTCGCCACCGCACGACCGGTAACGGCGTGCGTGACAGAACCCGGCGTATAGGCCGACAGATGCCAGAAGGACCCCGACTCGCGTCGGGGTCCTTCTGCGTGTTCGGGAGCCTGCGATTAGGCGCTGTGCTGCGCCGCGTAGTAGGCGGCGCCGACGATGCCGGCGGTGTTGAGAAGCTTCGCGGGGATCATCGGGGTCTTCAGATCCAGGAGCGGCATGAACTTCTCGTGGTTCTCAGACACGCCGCCGCCGACCACGAAGAGGTCGGGGTTGAGCAGGAACTCGACGTGACCGTAGTAGCGCTGGAGGCGCTCTGCCCACTGTTCCCAATCGAGACCCTGCAGTGTCTTCTGACCCGAAGAAGCGTTCTTTTCGGCGTCGGTGCCGTCGATCTCGAGGTGGCCGAGCTCGGTGTTGGTGAGGAGCGTGCCGTTGACGATGATTGCTGAGCCGATGCCGGTGCCCTGGGTGGTGAACACGATGACGCCGTCGCGGCCCTTGGCTGCGCCGTAGGCAACCTCGGCGATGCCCGCAGCGTCCGCGTCGTTGAGTGCGACAACTGAACGACCGAGGTAGCGCTCCATGAGCTCGTCGACGTCGACGTTGACCCACGACTGGTCGAGGTTCGCCATGTAGGGGATGACGCCGTCAAAGACGGGTGCGGGGAAGGTGACGCCAATCGGAACGCCGATCTTGACGTCGAGCTGATCGATGACCTCGCGGCACACCGCTGCGACAGCGTCGGGCGTCGCGGGATCCGGGGTGGGAATTCGAACCTGATCGCCGATGTACTCGCCGGTTTCCAGATCAACGAGCGCGCCCTTGACGCCCGATCCGCCGATATCGATGCCGCATGCGACCTGAGCCATGACCCCTCCTCGGGTAATGAAATCCTGTTGTTGGCGGGCCCCTGAAGCCCGCCGTACCCGAATTGTATGGGATGTCACGACTAATAGCGAAACCCGCCTCAGACTGTGAGAGTCGAAGGCGGGTCTCGAAGAATCAGCGTCACGGAAGGGTGAGAATTTCAGCCCCATCTTCTGTGACGACGATAGTGTGCTCGAACTGGGCCGTGCGGGAACGGTCGGCGGTGACGATCGTCCAGTCGTCGTCCCACTGCTCCCACTCGACCGTGCCCAGGGTGAGCATCGGCTCGATTGTGAAGACCATGCCGGGCTCCATGACCGTGTCGTAGGCCGGGGCTGCGTCGTAGTGGGGGATGATCAGGCCGGAGTGGAAGGCCTCGCCGATGCCGTGTCCGGTGTAGTCGCGCA
>CATYYP010000204.1 GCA_958415245.1 Schaalia odontolytica
ATTCCAGGAGGCGGGTCTCCCCCACGGATTCCGTGTCGGTCGCCTTACGGAAGGACTCGTCGCCGTCGTATTCGTCGAGGAACGCGTCGTCTCCCGCTGCGAGGTCTTTGCGCGCCTTGCGGCGTGCTTCCTTGGCGGGGTCGCCGCCAGCCTGATCGGCTGCCTCGGCGTCGCCCGCGGGGCGCTCACCGCTGAGGTGGGCGGCGAGGTCGCGGAGGCGTGCGGGAACGTCAGCGACGGCCGTACGCGTGGCGAGCAGGATCGAGTAGGCCAGGAGGAGGATCATGAGGGCACCCGCACCCCAGCCGGACAACAGCAGGGCGAGGGGGCGTGCGACGAACCAGCCGAGTAGGCCACCGGCCGCCTCGATGCCGGGTTCTGTGCCCATCGCGGGATTTCCACGCGAGATGTGGACCAGGCCGGTGAGCGCTGCGGTGATGCCGATGCCGCCTGCCACGTGGTGGGGCAGCGCGGATCGCCCGGATCGCGCGGAGACGAGCTCGACGGCCAGGGCGATCAAGACGAGGGGCAGGACGACCGAGAAGATGCCGAACAGGCCGGCGGAGGCGTGGTGGATCGCATCGCCGGCCTCGCCGGAAATCTGGAACCACTCGCGCAGCGCGATAACGATGGCCGCGGCAACTGCAACGAAGGCCGCAGCATCACGCTTGACCTGCGAATCGGTTGCCTTCCACGCGCGCACGGCACCGACACCGGCGCGGCCGAGCGCGGAAAAGAAGCGCGCCAGGAAGCCTGGCTGCGTTGCTTCGGGCTGGGGCGCTTGGGCAGACTTGTTCGAGCCTCCCTTGGCGCGCGGGCGCGCGGGAGCCTTACCGGACGAAGAGCGTGGAGACGATTGTGCCATGATCCTTCCACCATATCGCCCGCCGCGGCTCCACTCTGCCAGGCGCGCCGCGCGAGATCAGCGCAGGATGTTGGTAACAACCCCGGTTTCGAGCACGTTTTCAACCTGCTCGCGCGTGGGGACGGGCAGGGCCGACTCGTGGGAGATGGCCAGCGCGGCACCTGCGTTCGCCATGAGGCACGCGGTCTCGAGGTCGTAGCCCATGGCCAGGCCCGCACACATCTCGGCGATGTGCGTATCCCCCACGCCCGCGGTGTCGGCAATGCGCGACTGGAACGCCGGAATCGAGATGACGGGAGCATCCGCGACCTTCTGCAGCTCGCAGCCCCGTTCCCCCACGCGGCGAACCGTGGCGGCGTCCGGGCGCATGTAGGTGCGGATCGTCGATCCGTGCTGGTTGGCGTCGAGAATGCCGGCGAGCGTGGAGGCCTCCCAGCTGCTCATTGTCACGACGTCAGCACGGGGGAAGATCACCTCCCACGCTTCAACGGGAACCTGCGCGACTGCGGGAGACACCGAGACGACGAGAGTGACGTAGGGAGGCAGGGACGCAGCCCACTCGCTCAGCTCGGAAGCCGCGTGCGCGCTCGTCATGTCGGAGGCGGCTACGTGGACCACATCCCCCTCGCGCAACTCGATGCTCGCAAGGGCACCGCGCGACGGTTCCGATTCGACGCCGGCCGTCACGACCGAACGCATCGACCCATCTTCGACGATGAGCTGAATGACGACGCCGATGTCACCCACCAGTTCGGGGGTCAGGACCTCGACGCCGGCCTCGACCAGCTGCTGACGAACGGCGAAAGAGTTCGGACCCGTGCCGAGGGGCGACGCGGCCGCAGTCGGCACGCCCATGGCCGCAGCGGCGCACAGGGTCGTGAAGCCGCCGCCCGGGCGCGAGCTGGCGGCATCCGCATGAACGGATCCGCCGCGCTCCGGCACGTATGCGATGTGCATCGGCAACACGAGCGCAACAGAGTGCGTCGAAATGAAACGACCCGACACGTAGATTCCTTCCTTCAAGCGCGCGCTACCGCCCAGCGCGCCAGGGCCTCGTCAATGAAGACTGCCAGACTACTGTTCGGTAACGACCGGAACGATCATAGGACGACGACGCAAGCGTCGCGCGACCCAGCGTCCGATCACGCGGCGCATCGCCTGCTGCAGGACGTAGGGGTCCTGCCCGCCGGGAGCAGCCGCGTCCTTGAGCGCCTGCGTGACGTCGGGCAGGATCTCCTCGAACACCGAGTCGTCCTCGGCCATGCCGATCGCGCGAATCTCCGGGCCGGCCAGGACCATGCCCGAATCGTGCTCAACGACCGCGAAGATCGAGATGAAGCCCTCCGACCCCAGGGTGCGGCGTGTCTCCAGCTCGTCCTCGGAGATCTCTCCGATCGAGCGGCCGTCCACGTACACGTACTCGCAGGGCACGATGCCCGACACGCGCGCGACGCCGTCCTTGAGGTCGACCGTCACGCCGTCCTCGGCCAGGACCACGTTCTGCGGGTCGATACCCGTCTTGACTGCCAGCTGACCGTTGCCCACCAGGTGACGGACCTCGCCGTGGATGGGCATGACGTTCTTGGGCTGAACGATGTTGTAGCAGTAGATGAGCTCGCCGGCGCTCGCGTGACCGGACACGTGCACCTTCGCGTTCTCCTTCGACACAACGCGCGCACCCAGGCGGGTCAGGTCGTTGATGACGCGGTACACGGAATTCTCGTTGCCGGGAATCAGCGAGGAGGCCAGCACGACCATGTCGCCCGGTTCGATTCGAACGGTGCGGTGCGATCCCACCGACATGCGCGACAGCGCGGCCATCGGCTCGCCCTGCGAACCGGTCGCCATGTAGACGCGCTCGGAAGGCGGCAGCTCGCCGATGCCCTTGAGGTCCACGATGATGCCCTCAGGGATCGACAGGTAGCCCTTTTCTTCCGCGATGCGCATGTTGCGTTCCATCGAGCGGCCCACGAAGGCCACGCGACGCCCGTGATGGGCGGCCGCGTTGATAACCTGCTGGACGCGGTGCACGTGCGAGGCGAAGGAGGCGACGACAATCTGGCCCGTGGCCTCGCCGAACACCTGGTCGAGGACCGGGCCGATCTCGCGCTCAGGCGTGATGAATCCGGGCACCAGCGCGTTCGTGGAGTCCACCATGAACAGGTCGACGCCCTCCTCGCCCATGCGGGCGAAGGCGCGCAGGTCGGTGAGGCGACGGTCCAGCGGCAGCTGATCCATCTTGAAGTCACCCGTGATGAGGACGTTGCCCGCATCGGTGCGCACGAAGACCGCGAGCGCGTCGGGGATCGAGTGGGTGACGGAGACGAACTCGAGGTCGAAGGGACCGACGGTGAGGCGGTCACCCTCGGCGACAACGTTGAGGCCCGGGTCGGGCAGGCGGTGTTCGCGCAGCTTGGGTGCGACGAAGGCCAGGGTCAGGTCGGATCCGTAGATCGGAATGTCTCCTCGCAGCTTGAGGAGGTAGGGCACGGCGCCGATGTGGTCCTCGTGGCCGTGGGTGAGGACGAGGCCGACGACGTCGTCCATGCGCTCTTCGATCCAGGAGAAATCCGGCAGGATCAGGTCGACGCCGGGCTGGGTCTCCTCGGGGAAGAGGACGCCACAGTCCACGACCAGGAGCTTGCCCCGGTATTCGAGGACGTTCATGTTGCGGCCGACCTCGCCGAGACCTCCCAGCGGGATCACTCGCAGTGCGCCATCTTCCAGGGGCGCGGGTTCGCTGAGGTTCTCGTACAAAGACTTCATGATGCCAGTCTGCCACGTTGGCGACTCTTTGCCCGCATCGGGAGCCACGTTGGACAGGTCGCCCCCCTCACATTTGGCGTGCTCGGGGGTGTTCGTAGGTCACTGGTCGTGCAGGTGTCCGTCTTCCATGACGTAACAACGGTCG
>CATYYP010000205.1 GCA_958415245.1 Schaalia odontolytica
GAACCTGGCCTCGCGCTTCCCCGCGCTCAACACCCGCTCCCAGGGCGGCGCGCGCTTCGCCCCCACGCCCCTTCCCGCGCTGATCGCGGGACTGCATAGGGATGCCTGCTCGGGGCTCGTTGCCGCCGGCCTCGTCGAGTCGCGGTCCGTCGCGGTGCCCGCCGACCCGTCCCTGCTTGCACCCGCCCTCGCCTACACGCGCGCCGATGCGCCCGGCCTCGCCGTCGCTGCTGCCCTGACCGCCCACTTCCGTTTCCGGCGCGTCTTTGACCCGGCCTCGTCCATCGTGGGAGGCGGACTCGCGCGCTGGATCCTCGTCACCCGAGGCGTCGACCCGACCGGCGTGTGCGTGCCCAGTGCCTACGACGCGCTCGACCCGGCGCGCGCGGGACGCGAACTCGCCGGGTGGGTGAGCGCCGACGAGGCCGGCCTTGCCCGGTGGATCATCCACTACTGCGCGGGAGTCGTCTACGGCGCCCAGGTGGGGCGCGACGTCGCCCGCCACGTGCAGGCGGGCCGCCTCTCCTAGGGTTGTTTCTCAGCGGCGCAGGAGCGCGCAGGCCGCCGCACCCACGGCGATGCCGGCGATGAAAGGCACCGCGACCTTCGCGGGCGTGGGAACCTCGCGCGGCAGGACGCGCACCGTGGACGTGAACGTGAGGGTGGGCCAGCCTTCGCGCTGCGCCATCTCGCGCAGGCCGCGGTCCGGGTTGACCGCGTAGGGGTGGCCGACGAGGCGCAGGAGCGGCGCGTCCGACACCGAATCCGAGTACGCCGAGCACTCCGACAGGTCCCAGCCGCGTGCGCGAGCCAGGGCCTCGCAGGCATCCGCCTTGCCCTGCGCCTGGTTGAAGTGCGTGATCTCGCCCGTGAAACACCCGTCGTCGTCGACCGCCGCTCGCGAGGCGAGGATCTCGTCCGCCCCCAGCATCTGCGCGATGGGACGTACCACCTGCTCGACCGACGCCGAGGCGATGACGACGACGTCCCCCGCGCGCTTGTGCTGCTCGATGCGCGCGAGCGCCTGCGCGTAGCAGACGGGCTGGATCGTGCGCTCGAGTGCGTCCTCCACCGTTGCCTCAAGGAATGCGGCGTTCCAGCCTCGCCCCATGCGCCCCAGGGCCTGCGCCATCTGCTCCATGCGGGACTCGTCCGCGCCTGCGAGCAGGTAGGGCAGCTGAACCAGGACGGAGGTGAGCGCGGTGCGCCGATTCATGAGGCCGGCCTCGATGAACGGACCCGAGAGCGCCACGTTTGAGGACGTGTCCAGGATCGTCTTATCCAGGTCGAAAAAGGCCGCGCGTACCATTGCGTCTACTCCAGCGTTGGCTCAATCCACAGGGGCCCTCCATCGGATCCCTCTATGCACAGCCTCGCACCTCGGGTTGGCGTTGTCCACAGGGGCGCGCCAGCGGGTGGACGAGGCAATCGGTGCGGGCGCATCGTCGTCCCATGAACACCCACGTCATTCCACCTCGAGGAACCGTCGCCCTCGTCGGACTCGCCCCGCCCGACCTTGACGGCGCGCGCGATGCCGCGGTGCTCGCAGGGGCGCGCGTGTGCTCGAACCCGGGCCAGGCCTCGTTGATCCTGGCCTCCGCGTCGGCTCCCGTGCCCGAGGGAGTGCCCTGCGTGCGCGTCGGGCAGGGTGGTCAGGTGAGGCTGCCGGGGGATAGCGCGCTCCTCGTGTCCCTCATCGCCGAGGCCTGTGCGCGAACGCGCCGCTCGGGCGCAGTATGGGCGGTCGCTGGGATCGCCGGAGGGGTTGGGGTCACCGGCATTGTGCGGCTGCTGGCACGCGAGCGCGGGCGTCGTCGGGGAGCCCGAGGGGGTGTGTGGCGCGGGGAGCGCGGTGCCCGCCGAGCGAGGTCGGGTGAGGCGGTCGTTGTCGACGCGTCCGGATCCGTGCCCGGTGTCGCGCTCGCGGCTGACCATGATGTGCCCGGCGTGCGCTGGGCGGATCTTGACGCTTCCGAAGACTCGTATCTGCCCTCGCTGCGCGACCACCTGCCCGTCGTCGGGGGCGTGCGGGCCCTCGTCGGGGACTCCCGAGGCGGTGCCGCCGCCGACGATCCCCGCGTGGTCGCGGCGTGCCGATCCCTCGACGCGCCCCTCATCGTGGACGCGGGCCGATGGGATGCGCGAGCTGTCCGATGCGTGTCTGCGATCCGCGCCGACGCGCTCGTCTTGGTCACCCACGGGGACCTGGAGGGAGCCGCCGCTCTGTCGGCGACATGCGCGGCGGCTCCCCCTCCGTGTCCCACGATCACGCTTGTGTGCGCTGGTGAACGACGGGGAGCCGGTTTGCGCGAGTGTGCCCCCGGGCCCATCCTGCGCGCCCCAACGCGCCCCGGGCGGGATCTGCGCGGCCTCATGCGCGCCCTCGAATCCGCCTCCTCCGCGCACGCACACAGGGCTGCGTCACCACCGGGCGAACTACGAGAGATCGAGGCGTGCCATGCGTGATGCGCTGCGCCTGCTCGCCCGCGGTGAGGACCCCGCTCGTGCGGCCGCCGCGTGCACTCCGCCTGGCTGTGGAGCCGCCGCGGTCACCTCCACCCTGGAGACCCTACGCGCCCGGCAACGCGGCATGGACCCGCCGCTTGCGCGCCTCCTCGATGACCCAGCCGTCACCGACGTCCTCATCAACGGCACTCAGGCGTGGGTTGACCGAGGGGGCGGCCTCGTGCGCGTGGACGCCGGTATCAGAGACGAGGCGGACGCCCGCCGCGCCGCCATCCGCCTTGCGAGCGCGTGCGGCGTACGCCTCGACGATGCGCGCCCCATCGCGGACGGAACCCTGCCTGGGGGTGTACGCCTCCACACGGTCCTCGCCCCCGTGTCGGGATCCGGCACACTCATCTCCCTGCGCGTCCTCGGCACCCGTCGGCTGGGCATTGCGGATCTCGAGGCCTGCGGGACTCTGCTCGGCGAGATGGGGACGCTCCTGCGGGCCCTTGTCGCCTCGCGCGCCAACGTCCTTGTCAGCGGGGCGACAGGGAGCGGAAAGACGACGCTCCTGAGCGCCGCGCTTGCCCTTGTCCCCGCCGGTGAGAGGATCGTCTGCGTCGAAGAGGTTGTCGAAATCGCGCCCGCTCACCCGCACTGCGTGCACCTCATCGAGCGCGCACCCAATGTCGAGGGGAGGGGCGCGGTCACCCTCGCCGATCTCGTGCGCGCGGCCATGCGCATGCGCCCCGATCGCCTCGTCCTCGGCGAGTGTCGAGGACCCGAAGTGCGCGACGTCCTCACCGCCCTCAACACCGGGCACGACGGCGGATGGGCGACGATCCACGCCAACGGGGCGCGCGACGTGCCCGCGCGGCTCGCCGCCCTTGGAGCGCTCGCCGCCATGAGCGAGCACGCCGTCGCCGCCCAGGCCGCCAGCGCCATCGACGCTGTCCTCCACCTGAGCCGATCCCCCTCCGGACACCGATGGGTATCCGAGGTCGGGGTCCTCACGCGCGCTCGCGGGTCACTCGAGTGCGCTCTCGCTTTCAGCGCCACCGCCGATGGCTGCGTCACCACGCACGAGGCCTGGGCCTCCCTCGCCCGAAGGGTCGGGCTATGAGGGCTGGTTGGGACGCGTTCGTGGACTGCCTTGGCCTTGGCGAGGTGGTGGCGGTCAGCGTGTTCGTTATATGCGTGGTTGCGTTGTTTTGTCAGTGTTGTGTCGTGGTGTATCGGCGAGCGCGTGAGAAGCGCATCGTGCGAGCGTGGGCGCGGCCGACGCGTGTGTGTAGCCCGGGGCGCGAGGCTAGGGGG
>CATYYP010000206.1 GCA_958415245.1 Schaalia odontolytica
AGCCTCGAGCGGGTCCGGTAGATGAGCTCGAGCCCACCCCCGAGCAGAGCCCTGAGACTCCCGCAACCCCGGCCTCGTCCATCGAGCGCCCCGAACCCGTGCGCGGCCGCATGGAGCGCCTGCGCGAACGCCTCGCGTCTTCCGGCTCGCTTGGGCGTGCGATCCTCGGCGTTCTCAGCCGCGGCCAGCTCGGTGCCGCCGACTGGGAGGAGATCGAGGAGTCTCTCCTCATCGCTGACCTCGGCCTCGAGGCCACAGACACGCTGATGGAAGCCCTCAAGCGTCGCGTCGCGGTCGAGTCCGTGACTGACGAAGCGCGCATCCGCGAGATCCTTCGCGAGGAGCTCCTGGCCCTCGTCGATCCCTCCATGGATCGCTCACTCAACCTCGAGCGGCCCGAGGTCGACGGCTCCGTCAGGCCCGCGGTCGTCCTGATGGTCGGTGTGAACGGCACCGGAAAGACCACGACCGTTGGCAAGCTCGCGCGCATCCTCGTCGCAGAAGACAAGTCCGTGATCCTGGGCGCCGCCGATACCTTCCGCGCGGCCGCCGCCGATCAGCTGGCGACGTGGGGCGAGCGAGTTGGTGTTGATGTCGTGCGCAGCGACCGTGAGGGTGCAGACCCGGCCTCTGTTGCTTTTGAAGCCGTGCGCGAAGGTGTCGAGCGTGACGTCGACGTTGTTCTCGTCGACACCGCGGGGCGCCTGCAGAACAAGTCCACGCTGATGGACGAGCTCGGTAAGATCAAGCGCGTCATGACCAAGCAGACCCCGGTCTCCGAGGTCCTTCTGGTGCTCGACGCGACCACCGGCCAGAACGGCATGAAGCAGGCCGAGGTCTTCGCGGAAGCTACCGGCGTGACTGGCATCGTTCTGACGAAGCTCGACGGTTCCGCCAAGGGTGGCATCGTTGTCTCCGTCCAGCGTGCGCTGGGCGTTCCGGTGAAGTTCGTCGGCCTCGGCGAGGGGGCCGACGATCTGGCCCCCTTCGATCCGCAGGGCTTCGTCGACGCGATCGTGGGTTCCGCGCAGGGCTGAACCCCGCCACCATGACGCGTACCTCGGCCCCGGTGAGACGACTCCCGGGGCCGAGGTGCGCTAACCTGTGCCTAGTACAGCCGCCATCTTGGGAGTAAACACGTGTTTGGAAACCTGTCAGATCGCCTGACCCAGTCCTTCCGCAGCCTGCGCAGCCGCGGCGTCCTGACCGAGTCGGACGTCGATCACGCGATTTCCGACATTCGTCGAGCCCTCATCGACGCGGACGTTGCGCTCCCCGTCGTTCGCCAGTTCACCACGCAGGTTCGCGAAAAGGCCTACGGCGCAGCCCGTTCCAAGGCACTCAACCCGGGCCAGCAGGTCGTCTCCATCGTGCACGAGGAACTCGTCGAGATCCTCGGTGGCGCCACGCGTGAGCTGACCTTCGCAGAGTCCGGCCCGACCGTCTTCATGCTCGCCGGCCTCCAGGGTGCCGGTAAGACCACGCTCGCCGGAAAGCTGGGTAAGTGGCTGCGCGAGGAGGGCAAGACCGTCCTGCTCGTCGCCTCCGACCTCCAGCGCCCCAACGCCGTCCAGCAGCTCCAGGTTGTCGGCGAGCGAGCCGGCGTCAAGGTGTGGGCACCCGAGCCCGGAAACGGCGTGGGCGACCCCGTCGAGGTCGCGCGTAGCGGCGTCGAGTTCGCCCGCCAGAGCGGCATCAACGTGGTCATCGTCGATACGGCAGGCCGCCTCGGCGTCGACCAGGAGATGATGGACCAGGCGATCGCCATCCGCGACGCCGTCAACCCCCACGAGATCATGTTCGTCCTCGACGCCATGGTCGGTCAGGACGCGGTCTCCACGTCCACAGCCTTCCGTGATGGCGTCGGCTTCACGGGTGTCGTCCTGTCCAAGCTAGACGGCGACGCGCGCGGTGGTGCCGCGCTGTCCGTTCGCGGCGTGACCGGCGCGCCGATTCTGTTTGCCTCGACGGGCGAGGGACTCGACGACTTTGAGCGCTTCCACGCCGACCGTATGGCCGGCCGCATCCTCGACATGGGTGACATCCTCACCCTTATCGAGCAGGCCGAAAAGAAGATGGATGCCGAGGAGGCGGAGAAGGTTGCGGCCAAGGCAATGGCCGGCCAGCTCACCCTCGGTGACTTCCTGAGTCAGCTGCAGCAGATTAAGAAGCTCGGCTCGATGAAGAAGATGCTCGGCATGATCCCGGGCGCCGCGCAGATGCGCGAGCAGATCGAGAACTTCGACGAGCGCGAGGTCGACCGCGTGGAGGCCATCGTCCGCTCGATGACCCCGGCCGAGCGCGAGGACGTGTCGATCCTTAACGGCTCGCGCCGAGCGCGTATCGCCCGCGGTTCCGGCACAACTGTCACCGAGGTGAACCAGCTCGTGCAGCGCTTCGAGGCAGCACGCGAGATGATGGCGCAGATGGGCCAGATGGGTGGCGGTGTTCCCGGTATGGGCGCACTGCCCGGCCGCGGCGGCAAGGCGAAGCAGAAGGCCAACGCCCGCAAGGCTCAGGCCCAGCGTGCCCGCATGAAGAAGAGCGCACGCTCCGGTAACCCCGCCAAGCGTCGCCAGCAGGAGCTGGAGGCCATGCTGCCTCCGTCTGAGCGCAGCGCGCCCCAGGGTTCCTCCTTCGGCGTTGCCCAGGAGGCCCCCGCTCCGCGTCCGACGATCGACGATCTGCCGGACGACGTCAAGCGCATGCTCGGCCAGCTCTGAGGCATGGAGTTCTCCGGCCTCGCCCTGTGGGCGGATAACGAGTCCGAGCGCTCGTCGTGGGTGCGCGGCACGTGGCGTGTCGATGGGGGAGTCATCCGCCGTGTGAGTGAGGTGGAAACCGCGCCGTCGGTGGGATTCATCGTCCCCGGCATGGTGGATACGCACTGCCACATTGGGTACTCGGAGTCCGGTTCGGTGTCCGAGGCTGAGATGGTGGAGCAGGCGCGCGCGACGCTCGTGAGCGGTGTCACCGTCGTGCGTGACTGTGGCGTGCCGGTCGATAACTCGCCTGCCGCTCGCGCAACCGGTCTACACCTGATCCGCTGTGGTCGCCATGTTGCGCGTCCGAAGCGCTACATGCGTGACCTGCCGCTGGACGTTGACGATCAGAGCGAGCTTCCCGTGGTCCTCGCGTCGATGGCTCACTCCTCCGACGGGTGGGTGAAGATCGTCGGAGACTGGATCGACCGCAGTGCCGGGGCAGACTCGGACCTCATGCCCCTGTGGGACCCCGCCGTGTTGGCTGACGCGGTTGCCGCCGTGCACGAGGCCGGGGCAAGGATCGCCGTGCATACGTTCTCGCACCGCGTCATCGACTCGCTCATCGAGGCCGGCGTTGACGACATTGAACACGGCAGCGGTATCGACGAGGATCAGGCCAGCGAGATTGCCACACGCGGCATCGCGGTGACGCCGACGCTGCGCCAGGTCGAGCTCTTCAAGGACTTTGCGGCCCAGGCGGGGGCGAAGTACCCCGTCTACGCCGCGACGATGCAGGCAATGTACGACGCGCGACACTCACACTTCGAGATGCTCGTCGACTCCGGCGTCCTTCTCCTCATGGGAACCGACTCGGGTGGCTACCAGGATCACGGCACGATCGCCGGCGAGCTTGACCTGTGGCTCCAATGGGGCGCGCCCGCTGAGTTCACGATCGACGCTGCGACGTGGGTGAGCCAGCGCTACCTCGGTTACCCCGGCCTCGTCGAGGGGGGTCCCGCTGATTTCCTCATCCTGGAC
>CATYYP010000207.1 GCA_958415245.1 Schaalia odontolytica
CATATTTCAACCATGATGTCAACAGTATTGCCACGTAATCCAAGCTTGTCACATACACAGTACCTACTCATTTATGAATACCTCAAAAAAGTATCCACACTTACACGTGTATAGAGAAGTATACAAGTGAAAGTGTGGTGATCATCGGGAAAATGATCGTTTACCACCACATGCAGATTACGGAGTACTGCCACGAAAAAGGACTCAATACCCCATCAATTCGCGGGTCACATAGTCGGCGAGCAGCCGTCCGCGCAGCGTGAGAATCACTCGTCCCCTGAGGGCGGCGGCGCCATCGACGAGGCCGTCCGCGATGAGCGCGGCAACGCGCCCACCCGAGACTGCGCCAGCCCCCAGACCTGCCCCGGCCTCGTCCGCCTGCCGAGTCCCTGGCAGGCCGGCCAACTCGATCCCCTCGGAGGTGCGCACGCCCAGCATGACGCGTTCGAGTTCTCGCGTGTCCTCGTCCAAGATCTCGCCCGCGTAGGCAGGGGAACGCCCCTCGCGCAGCCTTGCGGCGTACGCGGCGGGGTTCTTGACGTTCCACCAGCGCATACGCCCCACGTGGGAATGCGCCCCGGGGCCCAGGCCCCACCAGTCCCAATCGCGCCAGTAAGCGAGGTTATGCGCCGACGCGTGCGCGTAGAACGTGGACGGGCAACCCGAGGCCAGGTCGGCGTCGGTCGCGCGGGCAAAATTCGAGATCTCGTACCAGGCGTAACCGGCCTCACCCAGGAGCGCATCGGCCAGCTCGTACTTGGCGGCCTCGTCGTCCGGATCGGGGGTCGGGAGTTCTCCCCTGGCGACCTGCGCGCCCATCTTGGTTCCCTCCTCGACAACGAGGGCGTACGCGCTGATGTGGTCGGTCTCGTAGGACAGGGCGGCGCGCAGAGACGTCTCCCAGTCGGCGAGGCTCTCCCCTGGTGTGCCGTAGATGAGGTCGACGGACGTCGACAGGCCCGCTTCCTTCGCCCACTGGACAACGAGGGGCACCCGCTCGGGCGTGTGGGTACGGTCGAGAGTTTTGAGGATCGCGGGGACCGCAGACTGCATGCCGAAAGAGACACGCGTAAAACCCGCGTTTGCCAGCTGCACCAGCCCCTCGCGCGTCACCGTGTCGGGATTAGCCTCGAGGGTCACCTCTGCGCCGGGCGCGATGCCGATGCGCTCACGCAGGCCCGTCAGGATCTCAGCGAGCTCGTCAGTATCGAGCATCGTCGGAGTGCCTCCGCCAAAAAAGACGGTCTCAGCCTCGCGCGCGGGCAGCCCGGACTCAGCCATGACGCGGGCTGCAAGCGCGGCCTCGGCCAGGACCGACGGTGCATAGTCTCCCACCTGGGCGCCCGGGCCGAAGCCCACCGTGTAGGTGTTGAAGTCGCAGTACCCACAGCGCACGCGACAAAACGGCACGTGCACGTACAGGGAGAGCGGACGATGGGCCTCTACCTCGACGAGGCCGGGGTCCAGAGCGCCGTCCTCTGCCCAGCGCTGGCCCTCTGGCTGCGCGGGGCTCACGAGCACCCTCCCGCCAGCGAACAGGCGGCGCCGGACGTCATGCCAGCCTCAGCCACGCGGACGGCGAATACCGACGATGTCGTGGGCATGGCGGCCCGCATCGATGCCTCGGGTCTCAAAGTGCGTGACGACGCGACCCTCAAAACGGGGGGCGAATCCGCCGCGCTCCGGCTGCGGATCCTCCGGATCCGGACGCTCTCCCGCGTGCGGATTCTCGAAGAGTTCGCAGGCTTCGATAACGTCGCGCATCTGCCAGGCGTAGTCGTCCCAGTCGGTGGCCAGGCGCCACATTCCCCCGTCGCGCAGCAGGCGCGCGACCTCACGCGCGAAGGAATCGGAGACGAGGCGACGCTTGCGATGCCGAGCCTTACGCCACGGGTCGGGGAAGAAGGTCCAGACCTCGTCCAGGCACGCGTCCTCCAGCATGATCGGCAGTGCCTGGGCGGCGTCGGCCTCGATGACGCGAATGTTGTCCACGCCGGCCTCGACTGCCTTGGAGACGAGCTTGGCGATACCCGGAACCCAAACCTCGAGGGCCAGGAAGTTGCGCTCAGGATGAGCGGCAGCCGCGGCGACGATCTGCTCGCCCGTGCCCGAGCCGATCTCGAGCGTCACGGGCGCGCTGCGCCCAAAGAGCTCGGCCAGATCAATCGTGAAATCCTGCGCGACCGTCGTGTAGCCGACGCCGCGACGCGGCTCCACCACGTAGCGATGCGCGTGGGCCTCCCACGTGCGCACGAGGTTCGCGGGCAGCTCGCGCGTACGCCGCGTGAAAGACTTCGTGCGGCTCATGAAGACCGTGCCCTCGGGGGCCTCACCCGGACGACGCTCCGTACGCTGGCCGACGGGAGTGCGGCCCTCCACGGCCTCGTTCACCTGTTCCCCACTCACTTCTTGCCCGTCGGAACGTCGGAGGTCAGAGCCGCGATGAAGGCTTCCTGCGGCACGTCGACGCGGCCGATGGACTTCATGCGCTTCTTGCCTTCCTTCTGCTTCTCGAGCAGCTTGCGCTTACGGCTGATGTCGCCGCCGTAGCACTTGGCGAGCATGTCCTTGCGCAGGGCCTTAATGGTCTCGCGAGCGATGACGCGCGCACCGACGGCGGCCTGGACCGGGATCTCGAACTGCTGACGGGGAATGAGTTCCTTCAGGCGCTTCGTCATGCGCTGACCATAGTTGTAGGCGCCGTCGCGGTGAACAATCGCGCTGAACGCGTCGACGCGGTCGCCGTTGAGCAGGATGTCTACCTTGACGAGGTCGGCGCTCTGCTCGCCGCTCTCCTGGTAGTCCAGCGAGGCGTAGCCGCGCGTGCGGGACTTGAGCTGATCGAAGAAGTCGAAGACGATCTCGGCGAGGGGCAGCTGGTAGTGCAGCTCCACGCGGTCCTCGCTCAGGTAGTCCATGCCCTGCATCGAGCCGCGGCGCTCCTGGCACAGCTCCATGATGGTGCCCGTGAACTCGGTAGGCGTCAGGATCGTCGCGTTGACGACGGGCTCGCGCACCTCGGAAATCTTTCCTTCGGGGAACTCGCTCGGGTTATCAACGCGCACCTCGGTGCCGTCCTCCGTCACAACGCGGTAGACGACGTTCGGAGCGGTCGCGATGAGATCGAGGTTGAACTCGCGCTCCAGACGCTCGCGGATGATCTCCAGGTGGAGCAGTCCGAGGAAGCCGCAGCGGAAGCCGAACCCGAGGGCCGCGGAGGACTCGGGCTCGAAGGTCAGCGCGGCGTCGTTGAGCTGGAGGCGCTCGAGGGCGTCGCGCAGGTCCGGGAAGTCCGATCCATCGACCGGGTAGATGCCCGAGAAGACCATCGGGTTCGGGTCGCGGTAGCCCTCGAGAGCCTCGGTCGCGCCGCGCACCTGGCTGGTGACGGTATCGCCGACACGGGACTGACGCACGTCCTTCACGCCCGTGATCAGGTAGCCGACCTCGCCAGCACCGATGCCCTCTTCAGGCTTCGGCTCGGGCGAGATGACGCCCAGCTCCAGGAGCTCGTGGGTGGCGCCCGTCGACATCATGCGCACGCGCTGACGGGTCGACAGCACGCCGTCGACGACACGCACGTAGGTGACGACGCCGCGGTACGTGTCGTACACGGAATCAAAAATCATCGCGCGCGTGGGCGCCTCGGGGTCCCCCTCGGGGGCGGGGACAGCCTCGACGATGCGGTCAAGCAGCTCCTCGACACCCTCACCGGTCTTGCCGGAGACCTTGAGA
>CATYYP010000208.1 GCA_958415245.1 Schaalia odontolytica
GCACCAGCCCCGCTCAGGTGGATCACTCCACCGTCACGGACTTGGCGAGGTTGCGCGGCTGGTCGACGTCGAGGCCCTTCACGGCGGCGAGCTCGCAGGCGAAAATCTGCAGCGGCACGACGGTCAGGAGCGGCGCGTACAGGGTCGGCACGGCGGGCACGCGGAAGACGACCTCGGCGAACTCGTCGACGGAGGAATCCCCCTCCTCGGCAATGATGATCGTGCGGGCGCCGCGGGCGCGAACCTCGGCGATGTTGGCCAGGACCTTGCCGTGCAGCTCGGGGCGGCGCGGGGTAGGCACGATGACGATGACCGGCTGGCCCTCGTCCACGAGCGCGATCGGGCCGTGCTTCAGCTCGCCGGCGGCAAAGCCCTCGGCGTGGATGTAGCAGATTTCCTTGAGCTTGAGCGCGCCTTCGAGGGCGACGGGGAAGCCGACATGGCGGCCCAGGTAGATCACCGAGGTCGCATCCTGCATCGTGCGCGCGAACTGACGCACGCTCTCCCCGTTCTCAAGGACACGGGAGATCGCGGTGGGGATGTCCGCGAGCTTGTCCATGTAGTCGGCGATCTCGTCGGCGTACTTGTTGCCGCGCACCTGCGCCAGGTACAGGCCCAGAATGTAGCAGGCGGTGACCTGCGCGGTAAACGCCTTAGTGGAGGCGACCGCGATCTCGGGGCCCGCGTGCGTGAGGATCACGGCGTCGGACTCGCGCGAGATCGTCGAGCCTGGCGTATTGACGATGGCGACGACCTTCGCGCCCTGCTCGCGGGCGTGGCGGATCGCCTGGATGGTGTCCATGGTCTCGCCACTCTGGGAGATGGCGACGACCAGGGTCTTCTCGCCGACGACCGGATCACGGTAGCGGAACTCGCTGGAAAGCTCGACCTCGACGGGGATGCGGCACCAGTGCTCGATCGCGTAGCGGGCGACCTGGCCGGCGTAGGACGCGGTGCCGCAGCCGATCATGATGACCTTGTCGACGGAGCGCAGGACGTGCTCAGGGATGCGCACCTCGTCCAGGGCCAGATGGCCGTGGGAGTCGATGCGGTCAGCCAGGGTGGCACCCACGGCGTCCGGCTGCTCGTGGATCTCCTTCTCCATGAAGGTCGGCCAACCGTTCTTGGTGGCGCGGTCGGAGGAGAAGTCGACCTCGTACGCCTCGCGCTCGACGGGGTTACCCGCGGGGTCGATGACGGTCACACCCGTCGCGGAGACGACCACGACCTCGTCCTGGTCGACCTCGACGGCGCGGTTCGTGTGCTCGACGAAGGCCAGGACGTCGGAGCCCAGGAAGTTCTCCCCGTCCCCCAGGCCGATGACCAGCGGGGAGGAGCGGCGGGCCGCGACGATAACGTTCGGAGACTGCGTGCTGAGCACCAGCAGGGTGAAGGTGCCGTGCAGCTGGGCGGTGACGGCGCGCATGGCGACGACCAGTCGGCGCGCCACCTCCTCGTCCGTGCCGGTCAGGCCGGCGACCGCACCTTGGTACGAGGCCGGCTCAGCCTGGTCGTAGGCGCGGGCCAGCAGGTGGACGACCACCTCGGTGTCGGTCTCCGAAGCGAAGGTTTCACCGTCGGCGATGAGGGCGGCGCGCAGGGCGTCCGCGTTCTCGATGATGCCGTTGTGGACGAGGGCGAAGCGCCCGTCCGGGCTGGTATGGGGGTGGGCGTTCGCGACCGTCGGGCGGCCGTGGGTCGCCCAGCGGGTGTGTCCGATGCCCGCAAAGGCATCGGCCGGAGGCTGCGCGTCAAGCTCCTCGGAAAGGTTCACGAGCTTGCCGAGCGCACGGCGCACGTCCAGGTGATCCGGGGAGGCCAGGGCGATACCCGCCGAGTCGTACCCACGATATTCGAGGCGCGCCAGGCCGCCGAGGACAACCTCGCGACTACGCTGGGACGCCTTGCATGCAATATGTCCAACAATTCCGCACATAGCACCCATTGCAACACATCAAACCCCCCTACTGGTCAATAACGTGTGTCGCTTCACGTGGTGATCTAAGTGCGCACGACCACAAACATGTGGGGCACAATGGGTGCGTGAGCATCACCGAGAGTCCCTCGCCCATCCCATTCCCGGCCTCGTCGGCCGTCTCGTCTGACGAGCAAAAACTGGCCGACGAGCGCAACGCCCCCAACCCCTACGCGCGGTTTGATCGCTCCGAGTGGGACCGCCTCGCCGATCGCACTCCCCTGCCGCTCACGCAGGAGGACATCGACCGCATCGCCTCTCTCGGCGACCCCATCGACATGACCGAGGTCGACGCGATTTACCGCCCCCTGAGCGCGCTGCTGCAGCTCTACATCGACGGACGCCGCCGCACCGCCGCCGAACGGCACGCCTTCCTCGGAGAGCCCGAAGGCCACTCGACCCCCTTCGTGATCGGCATCGCCGGCTCTGTCGCCGTCGGCAAATCGACCGTCGCGCGCCTCCTCCAGCTGCTGCTCTCCCGCTGGGATTCCACCCCGCGCGTGGACCTGGTGACGACCGACGGATTCCTCTACCCGAACCGGATCCTGCACGAACGCTCCCTCATCGCCCGCAAGGGATTCCCGGAGTCCTACGACCGCTCGGCCCTCATCTCGTTCCTGGCCTCGGTGAAGGCCGGCAACCCCCACGCGAAGGCCCCCGTGTATTCGCACGTCACCTACGACATCGTGCCCGACACCTACATCGACGTGGATCGCCCCGACATCCTCATCGTCGAGGGCCTCAACGTGCTCCAGCCGCCGCGCTCGGCACCCGGATCCGTCTCGGTGGCCGTCTCGGACTACTTCGACTTCTCGATCTACGTCGACGCCGACGAGAAGTTCATCGAACAGTGGTACGTCGACCGTTTCCTCAAGCTGCGCGCAACAGCATTCTCCCGCGAGGACTCCTACTTCAAGACCTACGCCTCCCTCACGGACGACGAGGCCGTCTCGACCGCGCACGTCGTATGGAACGCGATCAACCTGCCGAACCTGCGCGAAAACATCCGCCCCACCCGCGAGCGCGCAACCCTCATCTTCACGAAGGGCGCCGACCACCGCGTCGAATCGCTGTCGATCCGCAAGGACTGACCCCGCCCCCGCTCGTAGCGCACGCGAACGAGGCCGCAGCCGGAAAACCCGGCCACGGCCTCGTCTCATGTGGAGCTAACGGTTAGCCGATCCACGCGCCCGAGGGCGCGAAGTGGTACCAGGACCAACCGATGAGTTCCCAACCGGTGGCCATGGAGCCGTTAGAGCGCAGGTAGAACCAGACGGGTCCTTCCTGGTACCAGCCGGTGGTCATCGCACCATTGGCGCCCAGGTGGTACCAGGTGCCGCCAAGGAGCTGCCAGCCGGTGACCATGGAGCCGGAGGGCGACAGGTAGTACCAGGCGCCGCCGTCCTTGACCCAACCGGTGCGCATGACGCCGGAGGAGGACAGGTAGAACCAGGTTCCGTCGATCTGGGTCCAGCCGGTCGCCATCTGGCCGGTCGCGGGTGCGAGGTAGTACCAGGAGCCGCGGTCCATGATCCAGCCGTACTGCTGGGCGCCGCTGGAGCCGTGGTAGTACCAGTGTCCGCCGTCGTAGACCCAGCCCATCTTCAGGTAGCCGCTCGCGTCGAAGCGGTAGGTCTGCCCATCGATGACGAGGGTCTCGTTGGCCGCGTAGGTGCCGTCAGAGTAGCTGTACCACCAGCCGAAGTAGCCGGACTTCCAC
>CATYYP010000209.1 GCA_958415245.1 Schaalia odontolytica
ACCACGGTGGCGTCTCCGTGTTCGCTGGCGTCGGCGAGCGCACCCGTGAAGGCAACGATCTGATCGGCGAAATGGAAGAGGCGGGCGTCTTCGACAAGACCGCCCTCGTCTTCGGCCAGATGGACGAGCCGCCGGGCACGCGTCTGCGCATCGCCCTGACGGGTCTGACCATGGCGGAGTACTTCCGCGATGTCCAGCACCAGGACGTCCTCCTGTTCATCGACAACATCTTCCGCTTCACCCAGGCGGGCTCCGAGGTCTCCACGCTGCTGGGCCGTATGCCCTCGGCCGTGGGCTACCAGCCCAACCTGGCTGACGAGATGGGTCTGCTCCAGGAGCGCATCACCTCGGCCGGTGGCCACTCGATCACCTCGCTGCAGGCGATCTACGTTCCCGCCGACGACTACACCGACCCGGCTCCGGCGACGACCTTCGCCCACCTGGATGCGACGACCGAGCTCTCCCGTGAGATCGCGGCCAAGGGTATTTACCCCGCCGTGGATCCGCTGGCTTCGACCTCGCGTATCCTCGACCCGGCCCTGGTCGGCCGCGAGCACTACGACGTCGCTACGCACGTCAAGGCCATCCTCCAGAAGAACAAGGAACTGCAGGACATCATCGCCATCCTCGGTGTCGACGAGCTGAGCGAGGACGATAAGGTCACCGTCGCGCGTGCTCGCCGTATCGAGCAGTTCCTCTCGCAGAACATGTACATGGCCGAGAAGTTCACGGGCGTGCCCGGCTCGACCGTGCCGCTGTCGGAGACCATCGAGGCGTTCAAGCGCATCGCCGAGGGCTACTACGACGATGTTCCGGAGCAGGCCTTCTACAACTGCGGTGGTATCGACGACCTGGAGCGCAACGCTCACGAGCTGGCCAAGGAAGCCTGATGGCATCGGGCAAGTCCTTGCAGGTCGAGGTCGTCTCCCACGAGGGACGCCTGTGGCACGGCGCGGCCGCGTCCGTCCAGTTTCCGACGGTCGACGGAAGCCTCGGTGTGCTGCCAGGCCGTCAGCCGCTCCTCGCTCAGCTGAGCGAGGGAACTGTGGCGGTGTCGAGCGCGGACGAGGTCGTGTCTTTCCAGGTCACTGGGGGATTCGCCTCAGTTGACTCGGATTTCGTCACGGTCGTGGCCGACCACGCTACAGTGACAGAACAGTAATTCGACGCTACGCGAGGAGGACCTCATGAGCCTGATGACGATTGTGATCTGGTGTGCGGTTCTCCTCGCGTGCGCGGGGGCGATCCTGTGGGCGTACATGAATGTGCGTGCCCGCAGGATCGTTTCGCGTCTGGGCGCGTTCCGCTGTTGGTCGCGCCCGGACGTTCATTCGGGATGGACGGCCGGCATCGGCGTGTATGGCGTCGAGGAGCTGTCCTGGTATCGGCTGGTGGGTTTTACTTTCAAGCCGGTGTATTCGATCCCGCGTCGAGGCATGGAGGTCTCGGCCCCGATTGCGCACTCGGCGGACGGTTCCGTCGTCGAGGTGCGCCTGGCGTACGGTGACCATCGTTACGAGGTGGCCGTAGAACGCTTGACATATAACGGATTGGTCTCCTGGGTGGAGTCCGGTCCTCCGCGCCTCGTGTGAGCAGGATTGGTAAGCTCACGGGGTGCGTATTGTTATTGCTACCTGCACCGTTGATTATTCCGGTCGTCTGAGCGCCCACCTGGACCCCGCCAAGCGCGTCATCATGCTCAAAGGTGACGGCTCGGTCCTCATCCATTCCGAGGGCGGTTCCTACAAGCCGCTTAACTGGATGACCGCCCCCTGCACGGTCTCCATGGGGGAACCCGGTGAGGACGAGGAAGGCGTCGAGCAGGTCTGGACGGTTCAGGCCGACAAGACTGACGACAAGCTGATCATCCGCATCCACGAGATCATCGCGGATGTCACCGAGGACCTGGGTGTCGACCCCGGCCTCGTCAAGGATGGCGTCGAGGCGCACCTGCAGGAGCTTCTCGCGGAGCAGGTGCCCCAGATCCTCGGCGAGGGCTGGGAGCTGGTGCGCCGCGAGTTCCCCACGCCCGTGGGCCCGGTGGACCTCATGGTGCGCGATGCCGACGGCAACCACGTGGCGATCGAGGTGAAGCGCCGGGGAGGCATCGACGGCGTTGAGCAGCTGACGCGCTACCTGTCGCTGCTGGGGCGCGACGCCCTCCTCGGCGACGTGACCGGTATTTTCGCGGCTCAGGAGATCACCAAGCAGGCGCGCACCCTCGCCGAGGATCGCGGTATCCGCTGCGTGGTCCTGGACTACGACGCGATGCGCGGGGTTGATGACCCCGAGTCTCGACTCTTCTGATGGAGGCATCCCGTCGGGTGAGCCTGGGGAGAATCATCGCCCAAGGACTCGTCCCTGCGACTGCGGCGCGCTCGCCGCTGGACGCCGTGGAAAATCTGCTGGCACTGCAAGGCCAACAGGCGAGCGCGATCCCGTGGGCGATTGGCGTGCGCTGCGCGGGTGTGTCGCGCGCTCGCGTCGAGGAGTCGTTCGCGCGCGGTGAGCTGGTTCGATCCTGGCCGATGCGCGGTACCGTTCACGTGACGAACGCCCGCGACCACCACTGGCTGCGCCGACTGCTGCGTCACCGTCGTGCGGCGTGGGAACGCCAGGCGCTTTCTATGGGCCTCACTGATGCTCTCGTCGAGCGTGCGGTGCAGGTTGCGTGTGGCCTGCTGGAGACCTCACCCCAGGGAGTGAGCCGCGTCGAGCTCGTCGAGGCGTGGGGCAGTAGCGGGATCGATACAGTGACGGCTTCTTCCTCACAGGACGGGCTACGGCGTCGCCACCTCATCATGCGCCTGCACCTGGATGGGGTTCTCGCCGCAGGTCCTTTGCGCGCGGGGGAGCATCTGATGGTTGACGCGCGCGCACTTCCGGCGGCCCCCGGGGTCGCGAAGGGAGAGCCCGGGCACGAAGAAGCCCTCGCGGTCCTGGCAGCGCGTTACGCCTGGGGGCACGGTCCCGTCGACGAGGCCGACCTGGCTAGGTGGACCGGGTTAACTCTCACCGAAGCGCGTCGGGCGATGGCCGGGGCGCGCGTGGCGGGTAAGAATATCGGCCTGCCCATCGCGGAGTTTGAAGGTGGCCTGGCTCGCGCTGACCTCGCTGACCTCGTGGAAGACTTCCGCGCTGAGGCGGAGGCGATGCTCGCGCTGCCCTCGTTTGATGAGCTGCATGTCGGTTATAAGGACCGTTCCTGTCTGACGGACGAGGCGGGCGAGGCTTTGATCTGCCCGGCGAAGAACGGGATGTTCCGTCCGATTGCTGTCGCAGGAGGATGCTTGGTTGCCGTGCGCGCCCCCGGCAGCCAGGTTGTGACTGCCGGGGGCTGCGGGACCTATGAGGAATCGGCGCGACGAGCGTTCGGCGACTGGGAGAAATGGTTGTCTGAGACACAGCAGTGAAGTGTCATGTGTGCCACAATTGATGCATGACTACTTCTGTGTTGCGTGGCCGTCTGGTTCTGGAAGATACCGTCGTTGAGGACGGAATTATCGAGTTCGACGGCACGACTATTTCCCGTGTGTGTCCCGTTTCCGAGTACGAGGGCGAGGTGCCCGAGGCCAGCGATTCGACCTACCTCCCCGGCCTCGTCGATGTGCACTGCCACGGTGGCGGTGGAGAGTCCTTCCCCAATGCGGAGACTACGCAGGCGGCTCTCGTTGCGGTCCTCGAG
>CATYYP010000210.1 GCA_958415245.1 Schaalia odontolytica
GTTGCGACCAAGGCCCCGAAGAGCAAGGGACTGTCGATCTACAACCGCGTCGTACTCGTCCTCCTCCTCGTCCTCGTCATCGCGACGAGCACCCTGTTCACCCTCGCCGTCCAGAAGACAAAGGCGGAGAAGGACATGAAGGATGAGATCCAGACGATCAAGGAGCAGACCGCCGCCCTCGCTGCCCCGGCGTGGTGCGAGCAGGTCACCCCGGACAACGTCGACAAGGTCGACGAGCTGTACTCCAAGTACGACGGTATGTCCTCGGAAGCTCAGGAAGCGGTGAAGAAGGAATGCAAGGATCGGGTTGACGCCGTCCAGCTGCTGAAGTTCCAGGACGCCGAGGACGCGTTCAAGGTGGAGCCCACCTGTGCGCTGGACGACGCTCAGACCACACTGCACTGCTCCGTGGACATCTCACCCGTCAGCGACACGGTGAAGACCAAGCTCGAAGCTTTCCAGACGACCGACCTGACACTGCAGATTTTGTTTGATGATTCGATGTTTGTTGTCGGTACCCCCGATCACGTCATCGACGATGTCGCGACCGCGACGATGACGAAGGGCGAGAAGGTGTCCCTCGAGTTCACGACACCCTACGACCCGAGCTGGGGCTCCCACTACAAGGTCAAGGTCACGAAGTACTTCCCGAACGCGTGAGCCAGGCACTCTGATTGAACATACTGGTCCCGCCGCCCCATCCCGGGCGGCGGGACCACGTGCATTCACGAGGGGTAGACGCGCGGTCCACATCGCCGCATACACCAGCCACGGCCTCGCTCTGGCGCTTAGTAGTGCTCGTGTGAGTCGTATCCGCGCAGCCGATCCAGCTCTCGCCGTTCCTTCTTCGTGGGCCGCCCGCTCCCCTTCTCACGCATGGCGACGGGAATGTGCACGCGCGGGCGCTCAGGCGTGCGATCGTCGTAGGCCGTGCGCGCCTGCGGGTAGGACACGCGCTTGTTCAGCAGCAGGTTGACCCCCAGGATGCGGTCGAAGCCCTCGATGCGCAGGCGCACCTCGTCGCCGACGCGTACCTTGTAGGCGGCCTTGACGGGCTCGCCGTTGACGCGCACATGCCCGGCGCGCACGGCGGCCGTCGCCTGCGACCTGGACTTGAGCTGGCGGGTCGCCCAGAGCCACGTATCGACGCGCACGGCCGACGAGGCGAGGGCACCCGCGGGGATAACGACTTCTTCGGGGGTCTCACTCATCGCGACCGCCTAGCTGATGCGGCGGATGCGCTTCTGGTGGCGGGGCGTCAGGATGATCGCAACGAGGGCGCACAGGATCGGCATGCCGATCAGCATGCCCAGCAGGGCTCCCCAAGGAACGATGGGGCGCAGCGTCGTCGTCAACGTCGGGAAAATCCCTGAATTCGCGAAGGTGATGACGGCCAGCACGCCCACAATGAGGCCAGAGAGCACAGCCGTCGGAATCGCGTTGAGCGCAAGCACCACACCCTGCCACGTAGTGACGTGGCGGCGCATCGAGGGAGCAGCACCGATCGCATCGAGGGTGTCGAGGTCCGGGCGCATATCCGAGGAAGACAGCGCCACCACGAGGGCAACCGTCGCCGCAGCCGCGACGACAGCAATCAGGGCGGCAACGTAGGGAAGAACCAGCGACCGCATCGTCGGTGCGATCACCTGGGCGGAGGCACCGGGGACCTGGCGCGCAATCGTCGTCTGGAACGTGGGAGCATCCACCGGGTTCACCGGCTTCTCGACGGTGAGGAGCTCACCCAGCGGCACGGCGCGCAGGCCGAGGGCCTCGGAGGCCTGCGGGGATAGGACCATGACGTTGATGCGCGTGAGGGGCGAGGCCGGGAAGGTCATCGTCCTCTGCACGTGGGCGTCCGGTAGGTTGTCGTCGGATGCGCCAGCGGCCTTGGCTGCGACGATTGCCGACATGTCGAGGCTACGCAGGTCCGCCTGGCCGGCGCCGTTAATCAGCTTCGGGTCGGGCACGAGGACGCCCCCGGCGTTCAGGGTGGCGATCGCGCGGACCATGTCGTCCTCGTTCAGGTAGCCGGCCTCGCGCAGGTAGGTACCGTCGTCGACGATGTAGGCGACGTCGATTTCCGCCATCGTGCCCATCTCGGTGTGCATCGTGAACGTGGACTTGTCGATGGGGTTGACGGCCTCGACCATCGTCTCCGGGCCACCAGGGCCACTATTCCAGGCCATGCCGTTCATGATGGCGCTGGAGGTGACCGTGCGCTCCCCGTCGACGACCTGCTGCGCCGACTGAAGAAGGTTACGAGTGCGCGTCACCGAGTCGGTCTTATCGACCGTCGAGAGGAAGACCTGCCCACGCTGTCCCGCGTGCGGGCGTGAGTTCCAACCCGCCTCGTTCGACGAGGACAGGGTGATGAGCAAGCCGCAGGCGACGAACACGGTCGTCAGGATCGAGGCCATGGCAGGGAACGTGCGGTGGCCGTTACGCACGGCGTCGCGAAGCGCCAGGCGCATGCTCATCGACGCGCGACGATTGGGCGCACGCCAGCGGGTGAAGATGTAGGGGATCGACCCGATGAGGCCGGCCTCGAGTAGACCGACACCAACGACGAGGGCGAGCACCCATCCGCGCCAGGCGGCAATCCCCAGCAGCGGGAGTCCGGCCAGCAGTGCCAGGGGGTAGATCATGCGACGACGTACGAGGCGGGAGGGTTCCCACACGCGCCCGCCGATGACCGCGGACGTATTGATGTGCGACGAGGTGTGCGCCGGCGACACGGACGCCATGAGGGACAGCAGGATCGGCAGGAGCACCGACAGGGCCAGCGGCCACCACGGCACGATGCCAATACCAAGGCCCGACCAGACACCGATCCCCACCATGCCGCACGCGGACAGCGCGACGGAGACAAGCCCCGAATACAGGCCGATGACGAGGCCGTGGGCGATCGTCAGGCGACGACCGTCGGACTGGTCGCCACCGTTGGCGACGATCATGGCTGCCGTGCGCATGACCGATCGCTGGGCGACGGTGTAGAGCGGCGAGATGAGCAGGATCATCTCGGTGAGAATGAGGAGGATGCCTGCGACCAGCAGAAGGTACTGCCAGGGATTAGTAGCCCGATTGTTTTGGTCGACCTCGTACTGAGCGAACTGGGCAGGCAGAGCCGAAACGTCCGGCGGATCAGCGAGTACCTGTCGCGAGACAACGGAGAATCCCGACTGGTTGATCTGACGAATGTGGTCCCAGGTCACCGGAGTCGGGCCGGTGACGAACCAGGCCGTCTGCGTGCGTCCCGCCACCGCGAGACGGTCAATCTCGAGCGTGCCGTCACCGATGATCGCCCGATTCGTACCGGGAATGATCTCGTCAATGACGACGCTTCCCGTGAGGGCCTGAGTGGTGCGATCCTTGGCAACAGTCAGCGACAGCGTGAGCGTATCGCCCACCTCTGCCTTGAGCGCCCGCGCAACGTCGTCCGAAATGACGGCGTGGTTCGCAGCGAGCGCACCGCTCTTTCCACCCGCATTCACGCGTGGGGCATCCAGAGTGGCCGTCTGGGTGCCTGAGTCAACCGTGTACCCCGTTCCGTCCTGCGTCGTGAGGTGGAGCTGGTAGAGGGTGTCGACGGCGATCAGTTGGTCCCCCGCCGGCACCCAGTTGGTGAGGGCGCTCTGGGTAACCGTCACTTC
>CATYYP010000211.1 GCA_958415245.1 Schaalia odontolytica
CTCCTTGACGACGTCCGCCAGGGAAGCAGCAACCGTGTCAGCTTCTTCCTGCGTGGCAGCCTCGACCATGACGCGCACGAGCGGCTCGGTGCCCGAGGGGCGCAGGAGCACGCGGCCGGTATCGCCCAGACGCGCCTCGGCGGCAGCCACGGCCTCAGCGACGGCCTGGTTCGTCGATGCGGCCGCGCGGTCCACGCCGCCCACGTTGATGAGGGTCTGCGGCAGACGCGCAATGAAGGACGTGAGGTCAGCCAGCGAACGGCCGGACTCCTTCACCATGCGGGAGATGAGCAGCGAGGACAGGATGCCGTCACCCGTGGTCGCGTGATCGCGGGCGATGATGTGGCCGGACTGCTCGCCGCCAAGCGAGTAGCCGGACGCCAGCATCTCCTCGAGCACGTAGCGGTCGCCCACACCGGTCTGCACGGTCTTGATGCCAGCCTCGCGCATGGCGATCAGCAGGCCCAGGTTGCTCATGACAGTGACGACGAGGGTGTCCTTGGCGAGAGTGCCGCGCTGCTGCGCGTTGACGGCCAGAGAGCCCATGATCTTGTCGCCATCGATGAGGTTGCCCTCGTGGTCAACGGCGAGGCAGCGGTCCGCGTCTCCGTCGTAGGCGACGCCGAAGTCGCAGCCGGCCTCGACGACGGCAGCCTGCAGGGACTCGGGGTGCGTGGAACCCGCGTTGAGGTTGATGTTGCGCCCATCCGGGGACGCGTTGATGACCGTGATATCCGCGCCAAGCTCACGGAACACGGCCGGACCCAGCTCGGAGGCCGCGCCGTTCGCGCAGTCGATCGCGATCTTCATGCCGCGCAGATCGGTGCCGATCGCCTCGACGAGGTGCGCAATGTAGGAGTCTTTCGCCCATGCGTGGTCGGCGTTGATCTCGCCGACGGCGTCGCCGGTGGGACGATCCCACTCGGTGTTCACGAGCGCCTCGATCTGGTCCTCCACGGCATCGGCCAGCTTGTAGCCGCCGTGCGCGAAGAACTTGATGCCGTTATCGGGCATCGGGTTGTGCGACGCGGAAATCATGACGCCGAGGTCCACGGTGTCCTCGGTGGCCGTCAAATGCGCGACCGTGGGGGTGGTGACGACGCCGATGCGGGTCACGTCCATGCCGGCACTCGCCAGACCCGCCGCGAGGGCGTGGTCGAGGAACTCGCCCGAGATACGTGTGTCGCGGCCAATGATCGCGCGGGGCTTAGAGCCGTCCGCACGCAGGGAGCCGCCGAACTGGCGGGCTGCCGCCTCGCCGAGCTGCAGCGCGAGGTCCGCAGTGATGTCAACGTTTGCCAATCCTCGCACGCCGTCCGTGCCGAACATCCTGGGCATAGTCTCTCCGTTCAGTGGGTCTTACGACTGCACTAAGCCTACCGCGCCCGCGCCTTCTCCTTGGCACGAGGCCGGGGCACGGACAGCGGAGACGCTCACATCCTGGCACGTGCTGATGGGTAAACGAAGGCCGCGCCCCGCAGGAGCGGGACGCGGCCAACAGAAAAAGTGCTGAGTGAAATCAGCGCTTCGAGAACTGCGAAGCCTTGCGGGCCTTCTTGAGGCCTGCCTTCTTACGCTCGGTGGCGCGGGCATCGCGGGTCAGGAAGCCAGCCTTCTTGAGGGCCGGACGGTTCGCGTCGCGGTCGATCTCGTTGAGGGCGCGCGACACGCCGAGGCGCAGGGCGCCGGCCTGGCCGGAGACGCCGCCGCCGTTGATGCGGGCGATGACGTCGAAGCGGCCGTCAATGTCGAGCAGCACGAAGGGGGACTTCACCAGCTGCTGGTGCAGCTTGTTGGGGAAGTAGTCCTCAAGGGTGCGACCGTTGATGGTCCACTTGCCGGAGCCGGGGACCAGGCGAACGCGGGCGACGGCCTCCTTGCGGCGGCCCAGGCCCGCGCCGGGCGCGGTGATGGACTGACCGGCGCCGGCGGGAGCCGACTCGGTCTCGGACGTGTAGGAGCTGGGGACGTTTTCCTCGTCCAGCTCAGCGGAAACGATGGTCTCAGCCACGGTTCTCCTCAGGGTCAAAGGCGTTCAGCGACCAAAGGTCACTGAGCCACCTGGGTCAGTTCGTAGGGAACCGGCGACTGGCCGGCGTGGGGGTGCTCCGGGCCAGCGTAAACGTGCAGCTTCTTGAACTGCGCGCGGCCGAGGGAGTTGTGAGGAAGCATGCCCTTAACGGCCTTCTCGACGGCGCGCTCAGGCGTCGCGGCGAGGAGGTCGCGGTAAGCGGTCGCGGTCAGGCCGCCGGGACGACCGGAGTGACGGTAGGCCATCTTCTGGTCGAGCTTCTTGCCGGTCAGAGCGACCTTGTCCGCGTTGATGATGATGACGTAGTCGCCCATGTCCATGTGAGGGGCGAACGTCGGCTTGTGCTTCCCACGGAGGAGGGCAGCGGTCTGGGCTGCCAGGCGACCGAGGACGACGTCGGTGGCGTCAATGACGTACCACTTCTTGTCCGCGTCCCCAGGCTTGGGTGAATAGGTGCGCACGGGCGTAACCTTCAATTCTTGTTGGTCATGGGACGCCGCGCCGGTTTTTCCGGGGGCATCCGCGATGAAACGGTTCGCGCGAGGCGTCGGCGAGCGCTCCTAGCGAGTGGGAGACACTAGGTACTCTGCTGACGCACAGCACTAGCCATATTATCTGTGCACAGCCCGGCGGTCAAAGCGCGGCGAATACTGTGTCACATTCCTCAGCCGTCGCCGCCGCAGCACGTGTCGCGCCTGGCCCGGGCCTGCTCGGCCCGCGCGCCCCACTGCGAGGGATCGGGATACGCCACACCCTCGAGGGTGAGCCCGTGTGCGGGGGCGATCGGCGCGGCCTCGGAGCGGGACCGCGCCCACAGGATCTGTGCCGGGTAGTCAACGTCGCGCGCACCCGAGCCCACCAGGAGCAGCGCCCCCACCAGGGAGCGGACCATCGAATGGCAGAACGCATCCGCCTCAACTCTGAAGACGAGGGTCCCCTCGGCGTCACGCTCGGCGCGCAGGGTACGCAGAGTCCGGATCGTCGTGGCTCCCTCGCGCGGGCGGCAGAACCCGAGGAAGTCGTGTTCCCCAAGGAGGGCGGCCCCGGCCTCGTTCATGGCAGCCTCGTCGAGGGGTTCTTCGACCCACAGGCGGTCCCAGCGCCCGAGGGGCTCGGGACGATCGGACACCCGGTAGGCGTAGGAGCGACCGAGGGCGGAAAATCGCGCGTCGAAACTGGGGTCGACGACGGCGGCCGAGTAGATGCGCACGTCGCAGGTGCCGCGCGCGGCGGCCAGGTCGCGGCCACGAGCGCGCTCGCCGTAGCGGCCGGAGAGGATCTTGTTGAGTCGGCGGACAATCGCCGAGGCCACGGCCGCCTCATCGGACTCCCCTCCCCTGGGCGACAGGCGCGCCCAGGCGGCCTCGGAAATGTCCGCGTGACAGACCTGGTGACGCGCATGAACTCCCGCGTCTGTACGACCGGCGACCGTCGTCGTGATTTCTTCGCGCGAGGCCATGGCCAGCGCCGCCTCGACCTCACCCTGGACGGTGCGCAGTCCGGGCTGGGCGGCCCAGCCCCGAAAATCGGTGCCGTCGTAGCCCAGGTCGAGGCGCAGGCGCCGCGCGCTCACAGCTCCCACGCCCGGACGCCACCGATGATGCCC
>CATYYP010000212.1 GCA_958415245.1 Schaalia odontolytica
CTGCAGGGCACGGTGCCCACGGCCACCCAGGTGGTGTGCTGCGTCGTGATCCTCGTGGGCACGGTCCTGGCGGCAACCCCCTCGTGGGGTGACCTGCTTCCCAGGCGCGCGGAGAAGGTCAGCGACCAGTAGCCGTGAGACAATGGCGGGTGAGCGCACGTGCGTTCACCCGCTTTGTCATATTCGGAGGACTGATGACGACACCCGATCACGACCTGCGCAAGGTCCAGAAGCTCCTGACGCTGATCCTGGCCGAGCTGGACCGGGTGTGCCGACACATCGGGGTGTCCTACGCGATCTACGGCGGCACCGCGATCGGCGCGATCCGCCACGGCGGCTTTATTCCGTGGGATGACGACATCGACGTGATGATGACGCGCGCCGACTATGAGCGCTTCCTGGCCGAGGCTCCCGCCCTGCTGGATGAGCGTTTCCGCCTGGATAACACCCGCACGCGCGACGATTTCCCCTTCATGTTCACGAAGATGGTCATGCCGGGAACCCTGTTGATCCCCGAGGCGGACAAGGACTCGAAGTACCGGATGCCCTTCTTCCTGGACATCCTGCCCCTCGATGAGATTCCAGCCGACGAGAAGGCCTTCCAGGAGATGTCGCGCCAGTCGTGGCTGTGGGGCCGCCTGCTGTTCCTCCAGGGCACGCCTCGTCCCCACCTGATCAACACTCCCGCCTGGAAGAAGGCCCTGATTTTCTCGGCGACGACCCTCGCGCACCTGGGCTTGAAGGCGGTGCGCGCGACGCCGGCGAGCCTGCAGGCTCGGTGGGAGCGCGCGGTTCGCCGATACGAGGGCACGGGCACGGGTGTGTACGCCGACTTCACGATGCGCGACCCGCAGAACTGGATCGTGCGCGAGGAGGAGTTCTTCCCCACCCGCGACGTTCCTTTCGAGGACATCACGGTGATGATCCAGAACGAGTATGACACCCTGCTGCGCCGCGGATACGGCGACTACATGCAGCTGCCTCCCCCGGAGCAGCGTTACAACCACGAGGCCGCCGTCATCGACTTCGGCCCCTACGCCGACAGCCTGTAAGCCTCACGGCCCTGAAACGATCGGAGAACTGATGAGCGCAGCAGACCCCGCAACCCTGGCAGCCATTCAGCGCGTCACCAAGCGGTGCCTCGCCGAGATCGATCGCGTCTGCACACTCCTGGATATTCGTTACGTCGCCTACGGCGGAACTGCGATCGGGGCTGTGCGCCACCAGGGCTTCATCCCCTGGGACGACGACGGGGATGTGTGCATGCCGCGGGCGGATTACGAGCGTTTCATCGCCGAGGCCCCGGCCCTCCTCGGGGAGGAGTTCTTCATCGCTTCCCCCGCGACCCACTCCGACTATCCGATTAGCTTCGGCGTCCTGGGGCTGAAGGGCTCGGAGTTCGTCTCGAAGGTCGCGAAGGACCGCTCGTTCCGCATGCCGATCGGCGTGGACTTGTTCGTCCTCGATGAGATTGCCGATGACCCGGCACGTTTCCGCGCCCAGTCGCGCGGCACCTGGCTATGGGCACGCCTCATGTTCCTGCGCTCGATCCCCAACCCGCCGACGGGGCTTCCCACTCCTGCACGCCAGCTGGCCTCCGCGGCGATGGCCTGCGCCCACTGGGGCATGCGGGCGCTGCGCGTCAACGAGGCCTCGCTGTACCGCCGTTGGCTGCGCGCCGCCCTCAAGGGGCGCGAGAATCCGCAGAAGGCGGCCGACGGCTCGATCCTCTTCGGTGATTTTTCGACGCGCGATCCGCGTCGCTGGAGCGCCTCCGAGGCCGAGCTCTTCCCTGCCCGCTCCGTTCCCTTCGAGGACATCACGGTGTGTATTCCGGCCGCCTACGACGTCGTGCTCACGCGCGGCTACGGGGATTACATGCGCATTCCGGACCCCGAGGATCGAGTCACCCACGAGCCCTTCCACATCGTCTTTGGCCCCAACGATCCGGGGCCCGAGGCCGTCGAGGAGGCCGGCGCGTGAGCGAGAAGGACACCACGGCCTCGTCCCTTCCTGACGCGCAGGCCGCCGGCGACGCGCAGGTCGAGGCCACGGAGGAGGCCCTCGAGTCGCGCGGCCAGCTGGGGCGCGACTACCTGTGGAACACGGCGGCCTCCCTCATGTCGAGCCTCGCCGTGGTCATCATGGGCGTTGCGATAATGCGCTCGGGTGCCACGGACTCCTTCGCACGCGCCCAGTACGGACTGTTCACGCTGGCGCTGGCGATCGGCCAGCAGTACCAGACGGTAGGCCTGTACGAGGTGCGCACCTTCCACGTGACGGACGTGCGTCGCCGCTTCGACTTCGGCACCTACCTGTCGACGCGCCTGTTGACCTGCCTGGTCATGGTCGGCCTCATCGCCTACCACTCGTGGACCGCGTCGACGAAGGACCCCTACCCCGCGTTCACGGTCATCGCAGCGATGGCTCTCCTGCGCATCTTCGACGCCTTCGAGGACGTGTATTACTCGGAGTTCCAGCGTTCGGGTCGCCTCGACATCGCGGGCAAGGCCTGCTTCGCGCGCATTTTCACGACGACGTTCCTGTGGTCGGGACTCTACTGGTTCACCCAGGACCTGCTCACCTCGACACTCATCACGTTCGCGGTCACCTGCGTGGTGCTCGTGGTGGCCTACGGGCTGCCCGCGCGCGGCGTCTTCCCGCTTCTCCCCTCATTCAATCTCCGAGGCATCGCGGGAATCCTGTGGGAGTGCCTGCCCCTGTTCATCGCCGCGTTCCTCAACCAGTACCTGGCGAACGCGCCACGCTTTGCGATCCACGCGAGCCTCGGCGATGAGGAGCTGGGCGTCTTCGCGATCATCTACATGCCGGCGGTCGCGATCAACATGCTGTCGCTGTTCGTGTTCCGTCCGCTGCTTACCCGCATGGCGCTGCGGTGGGCGGAGGGCAAGCGCGAGGAGTTCCTATCGATCGTGCGCAAGGGCCTGGTGACGACCGCAGCAGCGTTCGTCGTCGTCGCCGCGGTCACCTACGTGATCGGCGCTCCGCTCCTCACCCTCGTGTTCGGAACGGACGTGTCGGGCTACGTCGGCGAGCTCATGGTGCTCGTCCTGGCGGGCGCACTCAACGCCGCCGGCGTCATCCTCTACTACGCACTCGCGACGATGCGCCGACTGCGCGCGGTCCTGGTCGCCTACGCGGTGGCCGGCGGGACGGCCTACCTGATCGCGCCGATGCTCACGAAATCCCACGCCATGATGGGCGCCTCGCTCGCTTATGCTGCCACCATGGGGCTGCTCGCGATCCTCTTCGTCGTCTTCATGCTCATCCCCGCCCCTCGCGCGACCATTGAAACGGAGCCCATCAATGACTGATCGCCACCACTCCCCCGTCAAGGTCGGCATCTTCATGGAGTTCTTCCTGCCCTACCTGGGCGGGATCGAGCGCTACCAGGATCGTCTCAGCGAGCAGCTGCGTGCCCTGGGCTATGACCTGTTCATCGTCACGTCACTGCACGACGAGTCCCTGCCTCGTTTCGAGAACAAGGACGGCCTGCGCATCTACCGCCTGCCCACCAAGGGCCTCTTCAAGCAGCGCTACCCCTTCTTCAAGCGCGACGAGCGCTTCAAGGAGACGATGGCTGCGGTGGAGG
>CATYYP010000213.1 GCA_958415245.1 Schaalia odontolytica
CGTCAGGGTTGCTTCACTCATCTGCTGAAGCATTGGCTTTCCTCCCGAAATAAAGGTTCACCGAAGTCGTAGCTACGGTGTCGATTCTAGTCCCCTCACGGGGCGAGGGCCGAGGCGAGAGGTCCCAACAAAGAACCACTGCCTCGGCCCCGCGAAGAGTGCACGTCGATCACCAGGAGACGGCCGTGGGATCCCACTGCCAATCCGGGAATTCGGCGACGAGCGGCTCGGTCCAGAAGCGGCCCTCGACACCCGTGGTCTTGTCGGTGTGCAGCAGCCACACGCTGGGGGGCTTGATCATGAAGGACACGTCGTAGGTGCCGGCGTCCAGCTTGGGCAGGTTCAGGCCGTAGTGCGGTCCATCGGACGCGTTCATCGGCATGAGCGTGCCCTCCTGGACGACGTTGCCGGACTTGTCCTTGATCGCGTAGTCCACGGTCAGGCCGGGGACGAAGTCGCCCGCGCCGTAGCCGAGCTTGTTGTCGGCGGCAGCGGCGATGTCGGCCTCAATGTGCATCGAGGAATCTGCGGCGGGGGTGCCCACCTGGGGCTCCATCTCGACGGGCTGGAAGTAGACGCCACCCACGACGAGGGGTCCGACGTGGACCTCGTCGCCGAGGGGCTGCTCTTCGAAGCCAGCGTCCTCGCCGGGGGCGGGGGCGGCAGAGTCAGCGGCGGCCGAGGACGAGGTCGAGGGCTTCTCGCTGGAGGACGAGGAGGAGTTGTTGGAGCAGGCAGCCAGAGTGCCTGCGAGGGCCAGCGTGGCCAGGGCCGCGCCGACGCGGAACAGAGAGCGCTTCATAGTGATGATCTCCTGTGCGTGTTGGTTGGGTGAAACGTCGGTGTCGCTCGGGGGTGTCATTCCCCGGCCCGCGACTGGGCGGCGGCCTCGCGGGCGAGGCGAGCTTTTCCGAAGAAATAGAGACCGACGATGATGACGAGAACGATGGCTTGCGCGGCCAGGTTCTCCACTCGGGGGTAGATCCCCAAGAGGTCAATGGTCGGGAATCCGGAGATGGGCGTCAGGGACACGACGTCCGCCTCCTGGAGTTCCGCGATACCAGAACCCGTGAACGTGAAGGCCATGAAGGCCATCAGCAGCGAGGTAATGGTGAAGAACGGGCGCAGCGGGATGCGCACCGCTGCGAACTGGATGAGCAGGTAGATGACGACGAGGGCCACGAGGCCGACCGCCAGGCCGATCCACACGTAGTGGACCTTGTCGCCCGCAGCCGCGACGATCGGCACGTAGAAGAGCATCGTCTCGGCGCCCTCGCGCAGGACCGCGAGGAAGGAGATGAACGCCAGGCCCAGCAGGGAGCCGCTGGTCAGCGAGGCGTCGGTCTGCTTCTTGATGTAGTCGTCCCAGGCCTTGTTGGAGGATTTGTTGATCATCCAGTTGGAGACCCAGATCAGCATGACGACCGCGAAGAGCGCGGCGAAGCCCTCGAGGAGCTCCTGGTTGGCGCCCGCCAGGGAGGTCACGTAGCTGAAGAGGAAGGCCAGGCCCACGGACAGGGCGAGGGCGAGGGCCACGCCGCCCCACACGATGGGGGCCTTGTTCTTGTGGCCGGCCTTGGCCAGGTAGGCCAGGACGGCGGCGACGACCAGGATCGCCTCCATGCCCTCGCGCAGGATGACGAGGAGGGAGGGCAGGAACTGGGCGATCCACGGGGAGGTGCCCGAGCCGTCGGCGGTCTTCTCGGCGGCCTTGCCGGTGTAGCCGTCAAGGCTGTTGGCATCCTCGCGGATGTAGTTCGTCAGCGTCGAGAGGTGCTGGTCGACCGCGGCCGAGTCGTCGTCGGTCATGGCCTTCTTGAGGAGAGAGAACTCCATCTCCACCTGCGAGACGCGCGAACCGGAGATGCGGCTCATGACCTGCTTCTCCATGCCAGTGATCTCGTAGTGCTTGTAGTAGGCCTCGTTGACCTTGTCCTTACCGGCCTTGGCGTCGCCACCCTTGTAGGCGTTGGCGCCGTCCTCGAGGATGCCGTTGATCGTCTTGGCGACCTCGCCCCACGCGCCGGGGCTGTAGTCGTCGGACGAGGCCTGGGCTGCCGACCCGGGGGCCACGCCATCCAGGGACGCACCATCCTCGACCATGTACTGCTTGAGGGTCGTAGCGTGACTATCGACGCCCGCACTGTCGGCATCACTCATGGCCTTCTTCAGGAGGGAGAACTCCATCTCCACCTGGGAGACGCGCGAGCCGGAGATGCGGGCCATGACCTGCTTCTCCATGCCGGTGATCTCGTAGTGCTTGTAGTAGGCGTCGTTGACTTTGTCCTTGCCACCCTTGGCGTCGCCCGCCTTGTAGGTGGAGACGCCTTCGTCGATCAGGCCATTGATCGTGGTCGAGACATCGCTCCAGGTCTGATCCGCGGCGCGCGAGGGCGAGGCGAACATCGCCACGGCCAGAGCCGCCATCACGGCGACGATGAGGACGCGACTGAGACGCTGACCGATGTTGTGTACGTGAGCGCGAATACTATGCGCGTGAGCGCGAAGCACTGTCACCGCTTGCCTCCTGTGGATCCGGCGATTAGGCAACGCCGGGATGATGGAATTCCTAAGCATTGAGCGTAGCCACATCTCGCCCAGGTGAAAAGCAGTCTGTTTAGGTCGTCCTAAATTGTGACCATGCCGTGACGGTGTCTAGCGCGGGGACATAGCCCAATTGAGGGACTAAGGACCCAGGGTGATCGCTTGCTGACGCGATGCCATAAAAATGGCGCGCCATCTGCATGAATGCCCAAAAACAAAGCAAACTTGCATCAGAATTTAAAATTCTGTCATAATTCTCAGGCGCCGATAGTTACGCAGAAAGCGGTTGAGTACCCATGTCTCCTGATCCCAGCGCATCCCACACAGAGGAAGCTGACACCACTCCAGCAACGATGACGAGCCCGCAGAGTCCCACAGACACAGAACCCTCGCCCCTCCGCACCGAAGCGGTGTCGGACGAGCCGGCCACGGCCTCGTCCCCCAAGCACCTCACGCGCGACGACTGGGTGCGCATCGCAATCTTCGGGATCCCCTACGCTTCATTTTTCCTGCTCGACATCATCCCGACATCGATCTTCCCCGCGTCATGGAACGCCACCCTCGTCAACGTCATACTCGACTCGATTTTCCTGGCGATGGCCCTGGCATTTTTCGGGCGCGAGTTCCTATCCGCATTCTCGTTCCTGCACAGGCGTCCCGTGCGTAAGATTGCACTCCTGTTGGGCCTATGGCTGCTCGTCACCATGACCCAAGGCGCTATACGCCTCGCAATCTATGGTCCAAACCCGCCGGTCGCACACAACCAGCAGGGCGTTGTCAGCGCACTATCCGACAGCACTCTCGGTCTCACATTCGCGTTCTTCGTAGCTATTGGCATGCCCTTGGTTGAGGAGATCTTCTACCGTCACATCCTGATCGGCAAGCTGAGCCCATACGCACCAACCTGGCTTCTCGGCTCAATCTCCGCATTCCTCTTCGCCTACATGCACTGCCACGAGTGGCAGGACATGACCATGTACCTGCCCGTCGGCATCATCTTGACGCTCGTGTACATCAAATCCGGCAAGAACATTGCCTACTCGTGGCTGTACCACGCGCTCAACA
>CATYYP010000214.1 GCA_958415245.1 Schaalia odontolytica
TCCTCATGGTGTGCACCGGCAATATCTGCCGATCCACGATGGCCCACGCGATCCTCGAACAGGCCGCCGCGCGCGCCGGCGTGGACGTCGTCGTCGATAGTGCCGGCGTCTCCGACGAGGAACAGGGAAACCCGATCGACCGCCGTGCCGCTCGCGTCCTGCGCGACGCCGGGTACGCCGTGCCCGACCACCGTGCGCGCCAGATCCGCGCCGGCGAGCTGGGGGAGTGGGACCTCGTGCTGGCCATGACCTCGCGCCACCTGAGCGTCCTGGAGCGCCTCGCCGATCGTGCGGGGGTTGAGCATGAGGGCGCGCCCGCGTCCGCCGCCGACCTGGGGCACGGGCCGCGCATCTGCCTGTACCGCGACCTCGACCCCGAGGGCAGCGGCGACGTGCCCGACCCGTGGTACGGCGGCCACCAGGACTTCCTGGACACCCTCGAGGTCATCGAGCGAGTCACCCCGGAGATCCTCGCCCTCGTGCGCTAGGCGCGCGGCGAACCGACGTTTTATGCAGACGAGCGGCCACCCCGCGTGGGGTAGCCGCTCGCTGCGTTAAAGGGTGGCGCCTCAGTTCGGCAGGGACACTCCCGCCTCGGTGAGGAGAGTGCGGATCTGCTCCTCGACGTCCTTGGTGCCGTGGCCCATCGCGACCAGCTTGCCGTCCGAGCCCGCGATGAAGTGCGTCGGCCAGGCCGTCGCGCCGTAGGCCTTGAAAGCCTCCAGGTCGGGGTCCAGCGCCACCGGGTAGGTGATGCCCAGCTTCTCGATCGACGCGTTCACGACCGAGGTGTCGCGCTCGTAGGCCTGCTGGGGCGAGTGCACGCCCACGACGACCAGGCCGTAATCCTTGTACTTCTCGTAGATGGCTTCAAGCTTGGGGATCTCGCGCTGGCAGTTCGTGCACGAGCTCGACCAGAAGTCCACGAGCGTCACCGTGCCGGACGGCTGGCCCAGGGAGTTGAGCCACTCCGAAGCCTGGAGCGTCGGCATGGCGCCGCAATCCTTCGCGCCATTGCGTGCGCACTGCGCGAAGTCGGTGCTCGCCTCGACCTCCTTCTCGGGCTCGCACGAGCCGTCCTCGCACGTGCCCTCGGTGCTCTCCTGGAGCGAGGCCGTGTAGTCGGGGATCATGCGCTGCAGCGCCATCGGAGCATCCGTCGCGATGCCCAGCGCGAGCGCGATCATCGCGACGCCCGCAGCGATGCGCAGGGGGCGCTGGCGGGTCTTCAGGAAGCGGGCCGCGACGCCCGAACCAGCGATCGCGACGATCATCAGCGGGATCGACACACCGATCGCGAAGGAGATGGCCAGGCCGATGATGTGCCACGTGATCTGCCCGGAGCTGGAGGCCACGATGATCGAGGTCAGCACCGGACCCGCGCACGGCACGAATGCCGCGCCCAGGACGAGGCCGAGGCCGAAGCCCGCGCTGTCGCCCGTCGTCCGAGGTGCCAGGCGTGCGAAGGGGCGCTCGAGCACCTCCATGATCTTCGGGACGATCATGCCGATACCGACGGCCAGCAGCAGGATGATGCCGGTCCAGCGGATCACGGCCTGCGGCAGGTGTAGCAGGCTCAGCAGCGCCGAACCAGCGACCGTGATGATCATGAACGAGGTGACGAGGCCCAGGACGATGAGCACGGGACGACGCGTCACCGAGTCGCTCCCGTCGGCCTTCACGGCTGCCTTCTTCGGCGCTTCTCCACCCAGGTTTACGCCCGGAGCGACGCGGAACAGTGACGGGTCCACGCCTGCCTTTCCGTCCTCGGAGGACCGGGATGCCTCGTTCGAGGCGCGGGAGCCAGCGGCGCCCAGGAAGAGCACGGGGAGGACGGGAAGGATGCACGGGGAGATGCCCGTGATGAAGCCACCAAGAAGGCCAAGCAAGAGGAACATAGGTTCACCTTACTTGGAAGTAGTTGAAAATGCATGCTAATTGTCGGATGCAAGCGCACAAACGAATATCAGAGCCCGACAGTGCGCCTACAGCGACAGGACCAGGTCCGCGCGCTCCTTCGTGCGATCAACGAGGGCCATGTTCGCCGCGTCCACCGTGCGCACCCAGTGTGCGGCGTCCGCTCGGTCGCGGCCGAAACTCACGTGTCGGTCGATCAAACGCGAGGCGAGCTCCTCGAAGGGCGTGTCAATAAAGACGAGCAGGTCGATGAGGCCGCGCACGTCCGCCCAGCCGGGCAGCTCGAGGCCCAGGTAGTTGCCCTCCGTGATGACGACGCCGTCGACCTCGACGGGCAGGGAGGCAGCGACGGGTTCGTGCAGGTCGCGCCGGTAATCGGGGGCGAGGACCACGCCGTCCGCGCGGCGCACGCGCCCCAGGAGGGCGACGTATCCGCCTACGTCGAAGGTGTCGGGCGCGCCCTTGTGGTCGGCGATCCCGCGCGCGGCCAGCACCGCGTTGGACATGTGGAAACCATCCATGGGCGCGAGGCCCGCGACCGCGATGCCGGCCTCGGGCAGGGCGCGCGCCAGCTCGGCGGCGATCGTCGTCTTGCCGGTCCCGGGAGGGCCGGTCAGGCCCAGCACGCGCACGGGGTCACCGAGGCGGGCGCGCTCGGCCACGGCCTCGACGATGCGCCTAGTGATCGACGAGGCCTGGGCGCACTCAGGAGAGGCAGCAGCCGACTGCGGTCCTGAGCTCGCCCGTAAGGAAGTCACGGCTTGATGACGGGCAGCGTCGACCAGGGGAAGTTGATCCACTTGTCGGTGTACGCCCACACGTAGTCGGGCTCGATGATGGACACGGGCTTCTTGTAGATGACCACGCTGCGGGCCTCGACGCGCACGGCGGCGGAGCCGTCGAGAGAGAGGCCGTGCTCGTCGATGAGGTCCATGACCATCTTGAGGGTCTTGCCAGAGTCGGCGACGTCATCGACGACGAGGACGCGCTTGCCGTCCATCGCGGAAACGTCCATGAGCGGGGGAAGCAGCTGGGGCTCCTCGAGGGTTTCGCCGATGCCGGAGTAGAACTCGACGTTCATGGTGCCGATGGCCTTGACGTCCATCGCGTAGGCGATGGCGCCGGCCGGGATGAGACCGCCGCGCGCGATGGCGACGATGAGGTCCGGGATCCAGCCGGAGTCGACGATCTGCTGGGTGAGCTCACGGGACGCGTCGCCGAAGCCTTCCCAGGTGAGGACCTCGCGGTCGGGAGCGGTCGTGGCGTCGGGGCTGGCGGTGGTACCCATGGCTTCCTTCTCTCGGGGGTGTTGGGATCAAGGGTATCGCCGTCGGGTGGGTGTGTGCGCGCCCGCCCGGGTTGCAAAACTGTGACGTGGGCGAACGCTCACCTCGCGCGCACTTCCCCGGCGTCGGTAACGCTAACGGTGGCGGCGGATCGAGGCGAGCTCGCGCTCGTAGGCGCGCCCGGGCGAGGCGGCCTTTCCTCGGTGCTCCCACGTGAGGATCAACGCCGGGTTGAAGGCGCGCGAGCACACCCCGCACGAGGAGACACGCCTCGGCGCCCGGTACAGGCGGCGGGTGGCCCCGCAGCGCGGACACGTCCCCACCCAGGGCGCGTCCGGCGAGGGCAGGGACGAGGGCAGCCGGGCGGAATCGGGAGCGCCGAGGGCCCGTGCAG
>CATYYP010000215.1 GCA_958415245.1 Schaalia odontolytica
ACCCAGTTCCACCCCCTGCAGATCGACATTCGCGAGCCCGGCGAGGGTGAGATCTACTTCGACGTCGCCTATGCGGGCATCTGCCACTCCGACATCCACGCCGCCCGCGGCGAGTGGGGCCCCGTGTCCTACCCGCTCGTGCCCGGCCACGAGTTCGTCGGCACCGTCTCTAAGGTCGGCCCCGGCGTCACCAAGTTCAAGGTGGGTGACCGCGTGGGTGTGGGTTGCATGGTTGGTTCCTGCGGCACGTGCGAGATGTGCGAATCCGACTACGAGCAGTGGTGCACCTCGACGCCCGGTACCCTGTGGACCTACCGCGCCGACGCCGAGGGCAACCCGACGACCGGTGGCTACTCGCGCGGCTTCACCGTGCGCGAGGACTTCGCGCTGCACGTGCCGGAATCCCTCGACTTCTCCGCCTGCGCGCCCCTCCTGTGCGCCGGCATCACCACCTACTCGCCGCTCAAGCACTACAACGTTGGCCCCGGCTCGCGCGTCGCCATCCTCGGCATGGGCGGCCTCGGACACGTGGGCGTGCAGATCGCCAAGGCCATGGGCGCGGACGTCTCCGTCATCTCCCATGGCCGCTCCAAGGAAGCCGATGCCCGCCGATTCGGCGCCGACCACTTCTACGCCACCAGTGAGGAGGGCGTGCTCGAGTCTCTGCGCGGCTCCTTCGACCTCATCCTGTGTACCGTGTCCGCCGACGGCCTCGACTACGCCGGCTACATGGCCGCCCTGCGCCCCTACGGCGTCTTCGTCGACGTGGGTCTGCCCACCGAACCCGTCTCGCTGCCGCTGCGCGCCTTCGTCAACGGCGGCAAGTCCTTCGCGGGTTCCCAGATCGGTGGCATCGCCGAAACCCAGGAGATGCTGGACTTCTGCGCCGAGCACGGCGTCATCCCGCAGGTCGAGATGATCAGTGGTGACGACATCACGCAGGCCTACGACAACATCGTCGCCTCGCGCGTGCGCTACCGCTACGTCATTGACACCTCGACGTTCCCCGAGAGCGCGTGAGCGTGAGCATGTGACAAGAAAGCCCCGGACCACTCGGCCCGGGGCTTTCCCAGTTCTGGAGCGGATGACGGGAATCGAACCCGCGTGATCTGCTTGGAAGGCAGAGGCTCTACCATTGAGCTACATCCGCGTACCCCGAAGGGGACACGAAGATCGTAGCGGGTATTGTCCACGTGCGCGACATTTAAACGACCCTTCCCGTATGATGGGGCAGCGGACATCAGTCCAACGGGGTGTAGCGCAGCTTGGTAGCGCATCTGCTTTGGGAGCAGAGGGTCGCAGGTTCAAATCCTGTCACCCCGACCAACCGCGGCCACAGTGCGCGGTTTTTTCATACGATCCCGGGGGAGTCCATGCCGTCCTATCGCACCATCATGACGGTCACGACTCTGGTACCCGGGCGCGCCCCCGAAGAAGTCGAGGCCGCGGCCCGCTCCGTCACTCGGCTCGAATCCTGGGACATCGCCATCGCCTCCGGCCAGCCCCGTGTCACCGCGCGCTTCACCGCGACAGACGACGCCGAAGCCCGAGCCGTTCACCGCGAGATCACCGCCGCCGTGCGCCTCGTTGCCGATGTGCCCCGTGCCCGCTTGGCAGCCGTCGTGCGAGGGCGTTCCCACTACCTCGCCCCCTGAGTGTGCCCCTGAGCGCGGGCGGCCCCGGCCTCGTGAATGGGGGAGAGCGGTACGTGCTCGTGTGGCGTTGCGCACTTGAAGCGGCCGTGGAGGGGTGGATATGCCCACTAATGCCCCGCGAATGAGGACATCAGCGGGGTCGTGGCGTACACTAAGCGAGTTGTTATGCGCCCGAAATGGGCGTTCCCGAATTCGTAGACTACGGAGCGTACGCACGTGAAGAGCACCGTTGAAACCCTCGAGCCCACCAAGGTTCGTCTGACCGTTGAGGTTCCCTTCGAGGAACTGAAGTCCGAAATGGACAAGGCGTACAAGGAGATCGCCGGACAGGTCAACATCCCCGGCTTCCGTAAGGGCCACGTGCCTCCGCGCATCATCGACCAGCGCTTCGGCCGCGCCGCCGTCATCGAGCAGGTCGTCAACCAGGTTCTGCCCGGCCACTACTCCGACGCCGTCAACGAGAACGACCTGCGCCCCATGGCTCAGCCCACCGTCGACGTCACCGAGATCCCCAACGTGACCGGCGCCCAGGGCGGCCAGCTCGTTTTCACCGCCGAGGTTGACGTCGTCCCCGCCTTCGAGCTGCCCGAGATCGACGAGAAGCTCGTCGTCGAGGTCGAGCCCACCGAGGTCACCGAAGAGGACGTCGAGAAGGAACTCGAGGACCTGCGCGGCCGCTTCGCCACCCTCAAGACCATCAACCGCAAGGCCAAGACCGGCGACTTCGCGACCATCGACCTGGTCGCCACCATCGACGGCAAGCAGGTTGACTCCGCCTCCGACGTCTCCTACGAGATCGGCTCCGGCTCCATGCTCGACGGCCAGGACACCGCCCTGCGCGGCACCAAGGCCGGCGAAGAGGTCACCTTCACCTCCAAGCTGAAGGGTGGCGAGCACGAGGGCGAAGAGGCTGAGGTGACCATCACCATCAAGGCCATGAAGACCCGCGAGCTGCCCAAGGCTGACGACGACTTCGCTCAGATGGTCTCCGAGTTCGACACCATCGAAGAGCTGAAGGAAGACCTGAAGAAGCAGGCCGCCCAGTCCAAGGAGTCCCAGCAGGCCCTCGCCGCGCGCGACGCCCTCATCGATCTCCTCCTGGACAAGGTCGAGATCGTCCTGCCCGAGTCCGCGGTCGACCACCAGGTCGAGCACCGCGTCGGCGAGGACGCCAAGCCCAAGGCCAAGAAGGAAGCCCGCGAGGCCGTCGAGAAGGAAATCCGCACCGAGCTGCTCTCCGAGGCCCTGGCCAAGAAGTTCGACGTGCAGGTCTCCCAGCAGGAGCTGATCGACTACGCGATCCAGATGTCGCAGAACTTCGGCATCGACATCAATCAGCTGTTCTCCTCCTCCCAGCAGATGGCCAACGTCGTGGCCGACCTGGGTCGCTCCAAGGCCCTCATCGAGGCCCTGAAGGTCGTCACCGTCAAGGACACCAACGGCGCCGACGTCGACCTGAGCAAGTTCTTCGGCACCGATCCCGCCACCGAAGAGGGCGCGGAGATCATCACCGAGGTTGCCGACGAGCAGGAGTGAACCGCGGCGGGTGAGCCCGCTGACGAGTGACTAACTCTCAACTGAGGGGGTGGGGCGCGAGCCTCGCCCCCTCAGTGCATGTGTCTGGCGCATGTGCCGACAGCGAAACGACGGCCCGGCGCGCGCACGAGCGGGCGCGCAGCGGGTACGGTTGACACCAATGGGGCCGACTGGGCCCGCGAACAGACGAGGAGGTACGCGTGAGCGTGCACAATACCGGGGCTGCCGGCGAAGGCTCGCAGCTGGGACTGGGCGACTCGGTCTACCAGCGCCTGCTCAAGGAGCGCATCATTTGGCTGGGCGGCGAGGTTCGCGATGACAATGCGAACGCGATCTGCGCGCAGCTGCTGCTGCTTGCGGCCGAGGACCCGGACCGCGACATCTA
>CATYYP010000216.1 GCA_958415245.1 Schaalia odontolytica
GAGCGCCGAGGGCCTGGCCGGCCTGGGTGCTGAGACCGACACCGAGGCGACGATCCTGCGCCTGGCCCCCACGAACTCGGGCCCCGCCGCGCCCGTCGCGTTCCTGATCCACGGTGGCACGGTGCCCGTCGAGGTCTCTCGCGACGTCGTCATCGGCCGCGACCCCGACGCGCGTGCGCTGACCGGCCGCCCCGTGGCCACGGTCCTGCGCGTGCCCAGCCCCGAGACCGAGATTTCCCGTTCGCACTGCGCTGTCATGATGACGACGCCCGGCTCCTGGGCCCTCATGGACCTGGGCAGCGCCAACGGCACCGTCCTGCGTCACGCCGACGGCTCGTTCCAGGACGTCACCCCCATGGTGACGATCGCCCTGAACGACGGTGATCTCATCGACGTGGGTGAGGGAACCACCATCGAGTTCCGCGTGCGCTGATTGACTCACACGCTGTAGGTGGGGCGGGCCTTCGGGCTCGCCCCACCTGCTTGTAGGCTGGTTTCTCGCGAGCGATCGATACCGGGAAAGGCACCCCTGCCTCGTCTGTGTAAGGACAATCATACTCTCGCGCCCTTGAGGTGACCTAGGTCCCTTGATGCGTGTATCCTTACCCCTGGTAGCGACCCGCTGGTGGGTCGGTCATCGCAAACACGGAAGTTGAGGACCACGATGGTCAAGTACGTATACGACTTCTCCGAGGGCGACAAGTCCATGAAGGACCTCCTCGGAGGAAAGGGAGCCAACCTCGCCGAGATGACGAAGCTCGGTCTGCCCGTTCCCCCCGGCTTCACGATCACCACCGAGGCGTGCCGCGCATACCTCAAGGAGTCGACGGTTCCCGAGTCGCTTGCCACCGAGGTCACCGCCGCTCTGCGCGGCGTCGAAGACCAGATGGGCCGCCACCTGGGCGATCCCTCCGACCCGCTCCTCGTCTCCGTGCGAAGTGGCGCCAAGTTCTCCATGCCCGGCATGATGGAAACCGTCCTGAACATCGGCCTCAACGATAAGTCCGTTCTCGGCCTTGCCGCCGTTAGCGGTAACGAGCGCTTCGCGTGGGACTCCTACCGCCGCCTCATCCAGATGTTCGGCAAGACCGTTCTCGACATCGACGGCGAACTCTTCTCCGACGCCCTCGACGAGCTCAAGGCCGAGCGTGGCGTGAAGGGCGACACCGAGCTGACCGCCGAGGACCTCAAGGGCCTCGTCGACACCTTCAAGGGCATCGTCAAGGAGCAGACCGGCAACGACTTCCCGCAGGACCCGCGCACCCAGATGGACATGGGCATCGAAGCCGTGTTCCGCTCCTGGAACACCGAGCGCGCCCGCATCTACCGCCGCCGTGAGCGCATCCCCCACGACCTGGGCACCGCCGTCAACATCTGCACCATGGTGTTCGGCAACATGGGCGAAAACTCCGGCACCGGCGTGTGCTTTACCCGCGACCCCTCCTCCGGCCACTCCGGCGTCTACGGTGACTACCTGGAGAACGCGCAGGGCGAGGACGTCGTTGCGGGCATCCGCAACACGTTGGCCCTGTCTGACCTCGAGCGCATCAACAAGCCCGTCTACGACGAGCTGCGCGCCATCATGCGCAAGCTCGAGACCCACTACCGCGACATGTGTGACATCGAGTTCACCGTCGAGCGCGGCAAGCTGTGGATGCTTCAGACTCGCGTCGGCAAGCGCACCGCTGCCGCCGCGTTCCGTATCGCCACTCAGCTCCTGGGCGAAAAGCTCATTACCCGCGACGAGGCCCTGGGCCGCGTCACCGGCGACCAGCTCACCCAGCTGATGTTCCCGCAGTTCGACGCCAAGGCCGAGAAGGAGCTCATCGCTCGCGGCATGGCCGCCTCCCCGGGCGCCGCCGTCGGCAAGATCGCCTTCAACAACGCCCAGGCCGTCGAGGCCGCCGAGAAGGGCATCAAGACCGTCCTCGTGCGTCGCGAGACCAACCCCGATGACCTGCCCGGCATGGTCGCCGCCGAAGGCGTCCTGACCGCCCGCGGCGGTAAGACCTCGCACGCTGCCGTCGTCGCCCGCGGCATGGGCAAGACCTGCGTGTGTGGCGCCGAATCCCTCGTCATCGACGAAGCTGCCGGCACCGTCACCATCGGCGACCTGGTCCTCACCTCCGAGGACACCATCGCCATCGACGGCCAGACCGGCGAGATCTTCCGCGGCGAGGTCCCCGTCGCCGACTCGCCCGTCACCACCTACCTGGCTGACGGCCTCGAGGCCGGCATCGCCGCCGCCGGCGATGACCAGGGCACCCGCGAGCTCGTCGAGGCCGTCGACAAGCTCCTCGCCCACGCCGACAAGGTCCGTCGCCTGCACGTGCGCGCCAACGCCGACACCCCCCTCGACTCCAAGCGCGCCATCGCCTTCGGCGCCGAGGGCATCGGCCTGTGCCGCACCGAGCACATGTTCCTGGGTGAGCGTCGCCCGCTCGTTGAGCGCGCGATCCTCTCCGCCCCCGAGTCCGACGAGCGCCAGGCCGCGTTCAACGAGCTCGAGAAGCTCCAGAAGCAGGACTTCCTCGAGATGCTCGAGGTCATGGACGGCAAGGCCATGACCGTGCGCCTCATCGACCCGCCGCTCCACGAGTTCATGCCCGCCCTCATCGAGCTGGAGACGAAGGTCGCCGTCGGCAAGGCCACCGGCACCCTCGACCCCGCCGACGAGGCCATGCTCGTCGAGGTCCGTCGCATGCACGAGCAGAACCCCATGCTGGGCCTGCGCGGCGTGCGCCTGGGCATCTACCTGCCCGGCCTGTTCGCCCTGCAGATGCGCGCCCTGTGCGAGGCGGCCGCCGACCTCGTGGCCCGCGGTCTCGACCCGCGCCCCGAGATCATGGTCCCGCTCGTCGGCTCCGTGCGTGAGCTCCAGCTCGTGCGCGAAGAGGCCGAAGGCATCATCGCCTCCGTCGCCGCCGCCCGCGGCGTCGACCTGTCCGGCGTCTCCATCGGCGCCATGATCGAGCTGCCGCGCGCTGCCATGACCGCCGAGGACCTGGCCGAGGAAGCCGACTTCTTCTCCTTCGGCACCAACGACCTGACGCAGACCGTGTGGGGCTTCTCGCGCGACGACGTCGAGGGCGTGTTCTTCCCGCAGTACATCGAAGCCGGCATCTTCGGCGTCTCCCCCTTCGAGTCCATCGACGTCCACGGCGTGGGCACCCTGGTCTCTGAGGGTGTCCGCCGCGCCCGCTCCACCAAGCCGAACATCAAGCTCGGCGTGTGTGGCGAGCACGGTGGCGACCCGCAGTCGATCCACTTCTTCCACACTGTGGGCCTGGACTACGTGTCCTGCTCCCCGTTCCGCGTCCCCGTCGCCCGCCTCGAGGCTGGCCGCGCCGCGGTCGAGGATCACGTGGACATGACCGCCTGATCGCTGGCGCTTGCTCTGCTGAGTAGCGCTGATTGAGCGCGGCGAGGCCGCGGCCGGGAAACCGGTCGCGGCCTCGTTTCGTTGTGGGTCCTTGTCGCCCCACGGGTGTTCCGGGCGCCGGAGGGCCCGGTCGCTGTGTGTGCCGGTGGGCGGCGGCCCGCCCGTGAGTCGTCCGCGCCGCGAGCT
>CATYYP010000217.1 GCA_958415245.1 Schaalia odontolytica
CCCCGGTGCCGTTCGAGTATAGCCTCACCCCGTCGAAATTCCCAAACGGAGACGGAGTGAGCGCTCGAAGTGTGGTCCACGCCGCATGTCGTCTGGCCGCGTGGAGCCCCAGAAAGCCCGGCAGCCGGTGGCGCGACTCCCTCCTATACGGGGTGCACGTGCAGCAGAGACGCCTCGGGACGCGTCGCGATGCGAATCTTTGCGTAGGGGGAGGTTCCCAGGCCAGCCGAAACATGCAGCCACGCTTCAGTGCCGTCCGGAGCCTCCCATCGCTTCAAGCCCTTCGCGTAGGGGCGCGAAATGTCGCAGTTCGTGATGATCGCCCCGACTCCGGGAATGCCGATCTGGCCGCCGTGCGTGTGTCCGGCGAGGATCAGGTCTGAGCCTGCCGACGTCAGCGCGGACACGACGCGCGTGTAGGGGGCGTGCGTGACGCCCAGGCGCAGGGTGCCCGGTGCCGCCCATGACGAGGCCGGCGCTCCCACACGATCCCGGTGGATATGAGCGTCATCCGTGCCAAGCAGGGACACCGTGCCGGCGGGCAGGTTGATCGTGCCGGCAGCATTCGACAGATCGACCCAGCCGGCCCGACGCATGTGACGCACCATCGGCAGGTAGGGAAGATCGGGAACAACACGCGCGGGGTGCGGCTTCGATCGTGACAGGTAGCGGCTCCAGCGCTTGGGAATCGGTGAGTAGTAGTCGTTCGAACCGAGCACGAAAGCGCCCGGATAGGACAGGAACGGGCGGTACGCGTCCATCACCATGTCCAGTGCATCCACAGACCCGAAGTTGTCGCCGGTCGCTACGACCATGTCGAAGCGCTCCGAGGCTGCGACATCCGATAGGAAACGCAGGAGAAACTCCTGTCCGGCAAACAGGTGCAGGTCCGCGATCTGGAGGATCGTCACCTCGGGAACGTCACCCTCAACGGGGACGTCGTAGCGGCGCAGCACCGGCATCGTACGCTCGACCGAACCCCACGCGAGCGCCGCGCCGCCCGCGGCCAGGCCAGCGAGACCCAGCCTGCCGACGACAGCTCCCGCAGTGCGCAGGAGGCCACGGCCTCGTCGAGCGGACGAGGCCGTGGCCCCTGCTAGTGCAGACGTGACGTCAGTGGTCATTGCTGTTGGGTGACGCGCTCGGCGCGGGAGTCGGAGTCGCGCCGCGCTGAGGTGTCGTCGCGCCGATGTTCGCGTTCGAGACGGCCTCGACGGGTGTGCCAGCCAGCGCCTGCGTCATGTAGGGCGCCCAGATGTTCTGGCCGACGTAGGTCTCACCGAAGATCTCGCTGTGGTACACGCCGTTGATGACAACGCCGGAAACTTCCTGGGAGGAGTTGTCGCCGTGGCCCACCCACGCGGCAGTGGCGAGCGAGGGGGTGAAGCCGGTCAGCCACGTGTTGGCGTGACCGTCGGTCGTGCCCGATTTCGCGGCGAAGGGACGGCCGTCGCCCAGACGAGTCGACGTGTAGTACTGGCCGGCCGAGGCCGTCAGAAGTGCCGCCGTCTTGTTCGCGAGGTCAGGGGAGATGACCTCCTTGCAATCCGCCGCAAACTCCTTGAGAACGTTCTCGTCGCGGTCGGTCACGGACTCGATGGACTGGGGCTTGCACTGCTGGCCGGAGTTCGCGATCGTGGCGAACACGGAGGCCACCTGCAGCGGGGAACCCGACACGGAACCGAGGATGTTGGCGGGGAAGGGAGACGGAACCTCGCCGTCCTCCGTGATGCCCATGTCGTAGGCGGTCTCGAAGATCGAGCAGAAGTCCACGCGCGACGCCATGTTGACGAACGCCTGGTTGACCGACTGGCCGGTGGCGCGCACGACGTTCATCGTGCCCGTCTTACCCGCGAGGTCGTTGACCTGGTAGCCCTCGGTCGTGATGGAGCGGCCGTCGCACTTGAAGGAGCCGTTCGGATAGAAGGTGTTGGCCGAACCCACGGTTTCGTAGGCCGAGTGTCCCTCCTTGAACCACTGCAGGAGCACGAACACCTTGAAGGTCGAGCCCACCTGGAAGTTACCGTCGGCCGAGTAGTTCGACATCGTCTGGCCAGCCTCGATGCCGTAGGTCGTGTTCTGGGCCATCGCAAGCACCTTGCCGGTGCGCGGGTCCAGCGAGACGAGCGCGTCGTTCAGGCCGGAGGCGTCGCCCACGGGAATCGCGTTCGTCAGCGAGGCGTAGGCTGCGTCCTGCTTCGCGGGGTCCAGCGTCGTACGGATCGTAATGCCCTGGGTCTTGAGCAGGCGCTCGCGCTCGATGCGCGTCGCGCCGAACGTCGGGTCCTCCAGGAACTGAGAGAGGACGTAGTCGCAGAAGTACGCCTTCGAGGATTCGGCGCCCGAGCAGCCCTCCGAGGACACCGTCGGGTGCAGCATCGAATCGACCGTCGTCGCGACGCCCTCGTCGTACTCTTCCTGCGTGATGACACCCTGGTCAAGCATCGTTGCCAGGACCGTGTCGCGGCGCTCCTGAGCGGCTTCCGGGTGAGTCAGCGGATCGTACTGGACGGGGGACTGGACGAGGCCGGCGAGGAGCGCGGCCTCCAGATAGTTCAGCTCCGACGCGGACTTGGAGAAGTAGCGCTGCGAGGCGGCCTCGACACCGTAGGTGATGGGGCCGAAGGGCGCGATGTTGAGGTAACCCGTGAGGATTTCGTCCTTCGACTGGGTCTTCTCCAATGCCAGCGCGTACTTGATTTCGCGCAGCTTACGCTCAGTGGTCTGCTCGGTCGCCGCGCTCACCTGGTCCGCGTCGCCCTCGAGGTAGCCGCGCTCTGCCAGCGAGTTACGCACGTACTGCTGGGTGATCGTCGAAGCGCCCTGGCGGCCGCTGTCGCCCAGGTTCGTCACGAGCGCACGAGCGATACCCGTGGCATCGACACCGTTGTGCTCGTAGAAGCGCTTATCTTCGATCGCGACGATTGCCTTCTTCATAACGTCAGCGATGTTGGCGCTGGGCACCACGATGCGCTGCTTGTCGTAGAAGTGCGCGATCACGCCGCCGGACGAATCGAGGAGCTGCGACTCCTCGGCCGGGGCCACGGTCTGCAGGTCACCGGGCAGCTCGTTGAAAACGGAGGGGACCGACTTTGCTGCCAGCGCGGTGGGTCCCGCGACGGGGACGAGCATGCCGGCCGTGACGACGCCCATGAGCGAGGACACGCTCAGGAACGCCAGCAGCAGCGCGAGCAGCTGGGCCGGTCGGACAGCGCGAGAGTGAGAGTGCGACATATTCCTAGCTTACGTGTCGGCCCGCTCATCTGGCGTTTGGCGGCGCGTGAGAATTGCCTGATGAATCACCTTGAGGTGCCTTCAACAGTGGTCGCAGCGTTTGCACCGGCACACGTATGTGTGTATGGTCACAGACAGGGCTCGAAATACAGTGAAGTGGAGTTCCACGATGTCAACGCAAGGCGACGACCAGAGTTGGGTCGCCCGCGCGCTCTGCGCGTCCATCGAACCGGACGTGCTGTTCGTGCAGGGTGCCTCCCAGCGTCAGGTTCGTATGCGCTGCTACGAATGCGAGGTTCGCCTCGAATG
>CATYYP010000218.1 GCA_958415245.1 Schaalia odontolytica
GGAGGGGGCGGACGCGGGATGAGGGGCCTTCGGAGATGAGAACGACGCCGGCGCGGCCAACAATGCGCCACACGAGGTCCTGCTCACGGGTGTATGCCACGGGCTGCTCGGGAATCACCCAGCCGCGCTGAATCTGGGACAGCGCAACCTTCACGGCCCCCGCCGTATCCTCGACCTGTGAATACAGTGCGCGGCGGGTGAGAATGCTCAACAGCAAGAGGGCTGCGGTGAACGAGCCCATGATGCCGACGACAAGCCAGCCAATGAACGACATGTTGGTCAGCCAGGCCACCAGCATGAAGACGGCGATCACCGCGGCGGCTGTTCCGAGAAGCATCCACGGAAGTGCCGGGTAGGTGCGTTTGGTCAGTCGGTATGCGTCGAGGACGTTCTGGTAGAAGCGCCTCTTGCCGGGGGGATTCGATTCACTCATAGCCTCATTATTGTACGTGCAATTGATGAGCGAAAGTCCACCCGTCCGATCAGGCACTTTGTGAAATGAGTTGCATCACATTGCTTCGCTTTGGACAATGTCGGTATGAACATTGGCGGTTACGACGTTGGCCAAATCTTCCATATCGGAGCGACGGGCCCCGTATGGCGTACGCGCACGGATGCGGGTGAAGCGCTGTTGTCGCTGCGCGCTGCCGGAGATGGAGAGCGCTGCCTCGAGCGGTGGAAGGCGTGGGCCTCGATCACGTCGCGACACGTCGTTGCCCTGCGCGATGTCGCGCGATCAGATGACGGCCGCTGGGCAATCGTTCATGACTATGTGGCAGGACGTCCCCTCGACGCGGAAATTGGCTCGCCCGACTTGCGTCCAATCGCGACAAGACGCCAGATCATCGAAGGAATTGCTGCCGGGGTCAGTGCTCTGCACAGCGCTGGAATCGTTCATGGGGATTTAACGCCCTCCAACATTATCGTGACACCATCTGGGCGCGCGGTCATCATCGATCTCATCGACGAGTTGGGAGAGGGTGACGGAACACCGGGGTGGAGCCAAGGGCTTAGTGGGCAAGGTGCTGATCGCGCGTGCCTGCGTCAGCTCGCGCACCTTCTGCACATGGACGAGGCACTGGCTGAGCTCGGCTTCGATGACCCTAACGATTGTCTTGCAGATGCGACGCCCGTTGTTGACGATCCCGTCGAGCACCCTATTTCGCGTGAGCCCGTGGATCCCGAGCGCGTCATCGCTGACTTGCGCGCTGCGGCACTGCGCGAAGATACCCTCAGAGATGCGCGGCCCGAGCGCCCGGCTGCGTCGAAACCGCAGAATGTGCGTGGCGGGAGACAGGAAGCGCAGCGCGGCCGGCGCCGAGCGCTCGGCGTCCTCGCTATGGGACTGATGGCGATCATCGCAGGTGTGTCCATCATGGCGTACGGCTTGCTGCGCAGCGGTGTCAGCGATGGCCAATCGGAAGTATCTGTCCACAGCGCTCCCTCACAATCGCTCGAGCAGTCGGCTGGGAGCGCGTGCGATGTCTCTGCCCTGTCAGAAACAATTAACCAAGCAATCCGCACGCGCGACGAAGCAGTGGTCGCCGGTGACCCGACGCCTCTTGACAGCGTTCTCGGTGGTGAGCTCCTCGATCAAGACAAGCAGCGCATCGCAACGATGCAAAGCGACGGAGTGCGCGTCTCGCAGTTGTCCTCTCGGATTGATGATGTGTCCGTATTAGCGTGTGAGCCGGGCGCCATCGATGTCAGCGCAACGTTGACGGTTCTCGCCACCGAAACATGTCGAGCGGGCACTTGTGAGAAGCGCTCGCAGCCGCAAGTGAGCGACCTTCGCGTTCGCGTCGATCCCGTGTCGGGAAAGGTTGTGAAGGCAGAGCCCGTTGATCAGGACAGTGGTGCGGCGGCGCAATAACACCTAAGACGCCAATAACGCCTAAGACGCTCAGTGAACGTCCAGGCGACAGTGATGGGGTGGGCCTCAGCAGAGGCCCACCCCATCAGCGTTCGGTGAGGATCAGAGTCCGAGGTCGGCCTCGAAGGCGCCTTCCTCCAGGCGCTTCTTCACATCCATGAGGAAGCGCGAAGCGTCGGCACCGTCAACCAGGCGGTGGTCGTACGACAGCGACAGGTACACCATCGAGCGAATCGCGATGACGTCGGCGCCGTCGGCACCCTTCATCACGACGGGACGCTTCACGATCGTGCCAACGCCCATGATCGCGGTCTCCGGCATGTTGAGGACCGGCGTATCGAAGAGCGCGCCGCCCGAACCGGTATTGGTCACCGTGAACGTCGAGCCGGACAGCTCGTCGGGACCAATCTTCGAGTCGCGAGTACGTGCGGCCAGATCGTTGATCGAGGCGGCGATGCCCGCAATGTCCTTGTCTCCGGCGTTCTTCATCACCGGGACCAGCAGACCGCGCGGCGTGTCAACGGCGATGCCCACGTGCTCGTAGTCGAAGTACGTGACCTCCTTGTCGTTGATCGTCGCGTTGATCTTCGGGTGGTAGGCGAGGGCCTCGGTCGCGGCCTTCACGAAGAAGGGCAGGAACGTCAGCTTGGTGCCGTGCTTGGCAAGGAACGCGTCCTTCGAACGTGCGCGCAGAGCGGCAACCTTCGTCACGTCGACCTCGATAACCGTGGTCAGCTGAGCCGCGGTCTGCAGGGACTCGACCATGCGGCGCGCGATCGTCTGGCGCAGGCGCGACATCTTCTCCGTCGTGCCACGCAGCGGCGAGGGCTCGCGAACAGCGGCAGCCGGGGTGGCCGGAGCCGCGGGGGCAGCAGGAGCAGCAGGAGCTGCAACGGCAGCGCGTGCGGCAGCGGCGGCAGCCTCGATGTCCTCGCGGCGAACGCGGCCACCAACGCCGGTGCCCGACACGGACGCCAGATCGACGCCGAGCTCGCGGGCGAGCTTACGAACGATCGGGGTGACGTAGGCGGAGCCAGTCACAGCGACGGGGGTTTCAACGACCGGAGCAGCGGAAGCCGTCTGGGCCAGCGTCGAAGCGTTCGGGAAAGGATCAACCGGAGCCGCCGGCGCTGCGGGAGCAGCCGGGGCAACCGGAGCGACCGGTGCAGCGGGAGCAGCAGGCGCCACCGGAGCTGCCGCGGCAGCTGCCTCGGCGACGGGAGCAGCAGAGGGGGCCGACGACGAAATAATCGCGACAACCGTGCCGACCTCGACGGTCTCATCCTCGGGAACACGGATCTCTGCGAGGAAACCGGCCACGGGGGAGGGAACCTCGGAGTCGACCTTGTCCGTGGAGACCTCAAGCAGCGGCTCGTCGGCGTCAACGGCGTCCCCCACGGACTTCAGCCACGTGGTGACGGTGCCCTCGGTGACGGACTCGCCCAGAGCGGGCATGCGCACCTCGGTACCCTGCGCGGGAGCAGAGGCAGGGGCTGCGGCCGGGGCAGCCGCAGTCGCAACGGGAGCTGCAGCAGGCGCAGCCGGAGCCTCGAGAGCTGCTGCCGCGGGTGCAGACTCATTGTCAGATGCAGCGTCCGACGCAGACGAAATAATCGCGACAACCGTGCCGACCTCGACGGTCTCATCCTCGGGGACCAGGATTTCCAGT
>CATYYP010000219.1 GCA_958415245.1 Schaalia odontolytica
GTGCGAGATTGTTGGGGAAGGTGATCAGGCTAGCAAGTACGAGGTGCGCGTCGTTCTGCCGCCTCCACCCGCTCAGTGACGCTTCGAGCCTCACAGATGGCTGAGCCTCACAGCGCCGCTTGCCCCGGCCTCGTCGGCCCCGTGCACTAGACTTGCCAGCGTGAGCCGATCCTCCAGCCCCCATAACCAGCGCGACACGCGCCGCCGCCTCGACCCGACCCTGCCCGAGGGCGCCGTCCCCTCCGAGACGGGCCTGCTCGGTCCCCTTGAAGTCAAGGCTATCTCCGAGGCGCTCGGTATTCGCCCCACCAAGGTGCTGGGCCAGAACTTCGTGCACGACGCGGGCACGGTGCGCAAGATCGTCGCAGCCGGTGGCGTCGAGGAAGGCGACGAGGTCGTCGAGGTCGGCCCGGGCCTCGGCTCCCTGACGCTCGCGCTCCTGGAAGTCGGCGCGCGCGTGCGTGCCGTCGAGATCGACCCGCCCCTGGCAGCAGCCTTGCCCGAGACCGTGCGCGCCCGCATGAGCGAGGCCGCCGACCGCTTGCACGTCGTGACCATGGACGCCACGGAAATCAGCGGCGTCGATGACTTCGGCGTGGACTGGCCCGCCCCCACCAAGCTCGTCGCGAACCTGCCGTACAACGTGGCCGTGCCGGTTCTGCTCAACATGCTCGAGGCCTTCCCCTCCATCCAGGGCGTCGTCGTCATGGTCCAGGCTGAGGTCGCGGACCGCCTGGCCGCCGGCCCTGGATCGCGCACCTACGGCGTGCCCTCTGTGAAGGCCTCCTGGTACGGCTCGGTCGAGCGCGCCGGGACGATCGGCCGCTCCGTGTTCTGGCCCGTGCCCGGCGTGGATAGCGCCCTCGTGCGCCTCACGCGCCTGGAGACCCCGCGCGGCGACGACGAGCTGCGCCGTGCCACCTTCGAGGTCACCGACGTGGCCTTCGGCCAGCGTCGCAAGACCCTGCGTGCGGCCCTCAAGAACTGGGCGGGCGGCCCCGAGGCCTCCGAGGCCCTCCTGTCGGCCGCCGGCATCGACCCGACGCGCCGCGGCGAGACCCTCTCGATCGACGAGTTCGTCGAGCTGGGACGCGCCGTCATCGAGGCTCGCGCGAACGGCACCCTCGCGGCATCGACAGCGGCCCGCTGAGGGGCGCCGGTCAGATAAGCGGTAGGAAGAAGGAACGCCATGCGTGAAGTGCGCGCCAGTGCGCCCGGAAAAGTCAACCTGACCCTGCGCGTCGGCGCGCCCACGCCCGACGGCTACCACCCTCTCGTCACGGTTTTCGAGGCCCTGAACCTGCGCGAAACCGTCACCGTGCGCACGTCCAAGACGCCCGGCGTGCGCGTCGAGACTATCGCGTACCTGCCCGACGGCAGCGTCGACGAGGCCACGACCCGCGCCATGGCGGACGTGGACCCGCAGACCCACCTGGCGGTGCGCGCCGCGCGCGTTCTCCAGCGCCTCGCCGCCGCGGGCCCCTGGGCGTCCACCGCCGCAGGCCTGAACATCCGCGTCGACAAGCGTGTCCCCGTCGCCGGCGGCATGGCCGGAGGCTCCGCCGACGCGGCTGCCGCCCTGGTGGCCTGCAACGAGCTGTGGGAGCTGGGCCTGGGCGCCGAGCAGCTGCAGGCGATCGGCCGCTCGTTGGGCGCAGACGTCCCCGCCTGCCTGGCCGGAGGCATCGCGCTGGGAACCGGGCGCGGGGACCACATGAGCGTCTTGCGCGAAGGTGGCGAGGAGGGCCGCCACCACTGGGTCATGCTCCTGTCCCACGAGGGCCTGTCCACCCCCGAGGTGTTCCGCGAGTTCGACCGAGTCGACGCGGCCGGTGCGCCCGCCCTCGCCGAACCCACGCCCGAGGAGGTCGCCGCCCTGTGCGGGGAACCCGAGGAACTGCGCCACTGCCTCGTCAATGACCTGCAGGCACCCGCCCTGCGCCTGCGTGCCGAGCTGGCTGAGACCATCGGTGCCGCGAAGGATGTGGGAGCCCTGGCCGTCACCCTGTCCGGGTCTGGCCCGACCGTCGCAGCCCTCGCGCGCGACGCTGAGCACGCCCAAACCCTCGCAGCCACCCTCAGCGACGCGCCCACGGTCGCTCGCGCGATCCCCACCCACGGGCCCGCCTGTGGCGCCCGCATCGAATCGACGGAGGCCATCTGATGGCGCACCTGCTCGGAACCCAGAACGTCGGCGCCCTCGCGGGGTCGCGCAAGCTCCTCGAAGGGGTCACGGTCGGCCTCGACGACGGCAGCCGCGTCGGTATCCTCGGCCCCAACGGCGCGGGAAAGTCTACGCTCCTGCGCATCGTCGCCGGCACGCAGGAACCCGACGGGGGAGTGGTGACCCGCCGCGACGGCGTGCGCGTCGCTGTCCTCACCCAGGCGGACACTCTCAACCCCGAGGACACCGTCATTCAGGCCGTTCATCCCGGCATGGAGGAGTACGAGTGGGCGTCCGACCCGGCCGTGCGCGACATCCACGCCGGACTCCTTGCCGACATTAACCCCGCCGCCCTCGTCGGCACCCTGTCCGGCGGTCAGCGCCGACGCGTCGCGCTTGCTCGAGTCCTCGCGGCCACCGCGGACATCGTGTGCCTGGATGAGCCCACCAACCACCTCGACGTCGAGGGCGTGGCCTGGCTGGCCGCGCACCTGAACGCCCGCTTCGCCCGCCCCGGCGCGTCCGGCGCGCTCCTGGCCGTCACCCACGACCGTTGGTTCCTCGACGCCGTGTGCGAGCACATCTGGGAGGTCGTCCCCGGCGTCGACCCGGGCGGCGACCGCCCACAGATCGCCGGCCACGTCGAAATCTACGACGGCTCCTACGCCGCCTACACCCTCGCCCGCGCCGAGCGCATGCGCCAGGCGGACGTGGCCGCCGCCAAGCGCGCCAACCTGCTCACCAAGGAGCTCGCATGGCTGCGCCGCGGGGCACCCGCCCGCACCTCGAAGCCGAAGTTCCATATCGCCGCCGCCGAGGCCCTCATCGCCGACGTGCCGCCGCCGCGCGACACCGTCGAGCTGGTGAAGATGGCGACCGCGCGCCTGGGCAAGGACGTCATCGACCTCGAGGACGTCTCCGTGTCCTTCACGCGCCCCGACGGCTCGCGCCTGAACATCCTCGAGGGCGTCACCTGGCGCCTGGCCCCCGCCGAGCGAGTCGGTATCGTCGGCGTCAACGGCGCCGGCAAGACGACGATCCTGAACCTGCTGCGCGGCGACCTCGAGCCCACCTCGGGGCGCGTCAAGCGCGGCAAGACCGTCCAGGTTGCGACCCTCTCCCAGGACACGCACGAGCTCGACGCCCTAGCCGACATGCGCGTCGTCGAGGCCGTCGCCGACGTCGCCCAGACCATCGTCGTGGACGGCAAGGAAGTCAGTGCCTCCCAGATGACGGAGCGCATGGGCTTCACGCGGGCGCGCGCCTACACGCGCATCAGCGAGATCTCGGGCGGCGAGCGCCGCCGCCTCCAGCTCATGCGCCTGCTCATGAGCCAGCCGAACGTGCTGCTCCTCGACG
>CATYYP010000220.1 GCA_958415245.1 Schaalia odontolytica
GTCCCTGCACGGTCCCCGGCCTCGAGACCCTCACCGTTGTGCGCGGCGGTGCCCACGACTCTGCGTGCGCGGTCCATGGCCTGCCCATCGAGGAGGGCAAGCGCGCCTACTTCCTGTCCTGCGGCTCCTGGTCGGTCCTGGGTGCCATCGAGGATAAGCCCCTCATGAGCGACGCCGCCTTCGACCTCGGTATTACGAACGAAGGCCGCACCGACGGGGGAGTGCGTCCCCTCTTCAACATCACCGGCATGTGGATCCTTCAGGAGATTCAGCGCCAGTGGGAGCGCGAGGGCACGCCCACCGACACGGACGAGCTGGTCGCGCAGGCCCGTGAACTGCCCGCAGCGTCCGGCGTTTTCGACCCCGACGAGGAAGCATTCGCCACCCCCGGCGACATGCAGCGCAAGATCGACGAGGCCTTGGACGCCCAGGGCGCGGCACGTCCCGACTCCATGGCCGGCTACGTGCGCGTCATCATCGAGTCCTTCGCCCGCCGCTACGCCCGTGCGATCGGCGAGCTGACCGAGGCCACCGGACTGGCTCCTGACCAGCTCAACCTCGTGGGCGGCGGCGCACGCAACCGCCTCCTGTGCGACCTGACCGCCCAGATCTCGGGAGTGACCGTCGTGCGAGGTCCCATCGAGGCATCGACATTCGGTTCCCTCCTCGCCCAGCTCGAAACCATCGGCGCTCTCGCGGAGGAAGACCGCGCCACCGTCATCGCAGCCAGTGCAGCAACCCATGTCCACGTCCCGACCCGCAGCTAAGAAGGTCTCGCTCGCCGACATCGCGCGGCGCGCAGGCGTCTCGACCAACACGGTCTCGCGCGTCGTGCGCGGGGATCCCGAGGTGTCGGAAAAGACTCGCGCGCGCATTGCGAAGCTCGTCGAGGAGCTGGGCTACGTGCCCAACTACGCGGCGCGAGCGCTCGCGGCCAAGCGCACCAACGTCCTGCAGGTCGTCCTGGCCGCCCCCATGTTCCACGGACACGGACGCGTGCTGCTGTCGATCCTCAACGCCTCGGCGCAGGCCGGATACCACGTGTCCATGTCCTACGCGTACGGGCCGGACGGGCAGCTGCGCAACGATTTCGCTCCCTTCGACGTCGACGGCGTCATCATCCTGGGAGGCCAGGACCCGACGATCGACGTTGCGATTGAATCGGGTAAGCGCTTCCCGACCGTCCTCGTCCTGACGAGCGAAAAGGGCCTCGACGGTATCTCGACCGTCGCCGTCGACAATGTGCGTGGGGCGCGCCTGGCCACCGAGCACCTGCTCGCCCAGGGGCTCACCGACGTCGTTCACGTCTCGGGTCCCGCCGGCTGGTCGGACGCCCAGATGCGCCGGCTTGGCTACGAGCAGGCGTGCGCGTCCTACGACATCGAGCCCGTCGTGCTTCAACCCGACTCGTGGGACTCGCGCGATGGCTACGACGTCATGCGCGCGGCCGGTCGTCTGCCCGAGGGCATCCAGACCGCGAACGACCAGCTAGCCCTCGGCGCCATGCGCTACATCTACGAGCGCGGGGGAGTGGTTCCGCGCGACGTGCGGGTCGTCGGCTTCGATGACATCGACGGCGCGGACTCCTACGCACCTCCGCTCACGACCATCCACCAGCCCTTCGATCGCCTGGGACGCACGGCCGTGCGCCTCGTGCGTTCGCTCATGGGCGGCGGTCCCTCACAGGACATCGTCCTCGACCCCGAGCTGGTCATCCGGGCCAGTTCACACCTGTAAGAAAGGCACGTTCATGCTCTATGGACCTATGACGCACCCGCAGTTCCTGCGCGCGCTCGCGGCCGCCGGCCACGGCTCGAAGATTCTGCTTGCGGATGCGAACTACCCGCACACGACGGGTGTGAACCCGCGTTGCGAACTTATTTCGCTCAACCTTGCCCCGGGTCTCCTGGATGTCAGCCAGGTCCTCGACGTCCTCAAGCGCACGATTCCGATCGAGCGCGCAGAGATCATGACCCCCGCCCCCGACGCCGATCCGGTGGAGATCCCGATCCACGACGAGTTTCGCGCGGCTCTGCCCGGTGTGGAGTTCGGCGAGATTTCCCGCTGGGACTTCTACGATGCCGCGCGCGACGAGAACGTCGGCATTATCGTTGCGACGGGCGAGCAGCGCCTGTACGGCAACCTGCTCCTGACGGTCGGCGTGCGCCAGCCGGGGGAGTAAAACCCGTTTGCCGCCCCAGGGCGTGCCTTGTTGCATCGGTGACGAACGCTTTCGTTTTGTTTTCGTTTCAACTGGATGGTGGGTCCGGGGTAGAGAAGGCAGTTTCATAGCTGGTGGGTGGCTCGAGAGAGCTACCCACCAGCGCGTTTATCATTGCAATATCTTCGAATAATGAAGAATGGACAGCGTTGTCCTGAACGTTTGTGCGCCCCGTCTGCACCTGCGTGAATCTTGTTCTCGTGATGTTGCATACTTTCGTTTTAGTGACTATTCTTTTCTTAACGAAAGGGAAAGTGACAAAGAATGTCGCTGATTCTGTGAAGAGGTGCCCCATGGGACGTGCAGAAGAACGCACGAACTACATCCTGGATCGCCTCGCCCGGGAGGGTGAGGTGAGCGTCGCGCAGCTTGCCTCCGATCTGGGAGTTTCGCCCGTCACCGTGCGCGCGTCGCTCAAGTCTCTCGATGAGCAGGGCTACCTCGTGCGCACGCACGGAGGAGCGCGTCCCACCACCTTCCGCAACATTCACCTGCGCCAGAATGATCGTGTTGAGATTAAGGAGCGTATCGCTCGCGCCGCCGCCGACATGATCCACGACGATGATCGCATCATGATCGAGGCCGGCACCACCTGCGCCCTCATCGTCAAGTACCTCACCGGCAAGCGCGGGGTTCAGGTCCTCACCAACTCCGTGCTCGTCTTCGCTAACGCCCGCTCCAACCCGAACCTGAACATCACGCTGACGGGTGGGCACTTCCGCGCCGAGTCCGAGTCCCTCGTGGGGCCGGTCGCCGAGCGCGCCATCAATGACTTCAACGCACGCGTCGCGTTCCTCGGGACCGACGGGTTCAGCGTTGATCGGGGTCTGACCACCCAGCTTGTAGAAGGTGGACAGGTCGGCTCCATTATGCGTACCCGCGCACAAGAGACGTGGCTGCTCGCTGACTCCTCCAAGTATGGGGAAGCCGGCTTTGTCAGCTTCATGGGGATCGACGAGGTCACCGGAATCATCACCGACGATGAGATCCCCGAAGAATCCATCAAGGAATTGGCCGAGCGCACGAAGCTGCGCATCGTCTAGGAGGAATTACATGGCCACCATCGTGGTGATGCCCCAGCTGGGCAACTCTGTTGAGTCATGCATCATCGTCGAGTGGATGATCGCAGAAGGCGACACCGTCTCCGTCGACCAGACGCTCGCGTCCATCGAGACCGACAAGTCGACCATGGAGGTGCCCTCGACCGCCGGGGGTACCGTCCTGAAGCTCCTGTGGGAGGAAGGCGACGAGGTCCCCGTGAAGGATCCGCT
>CATYYP010000221.1 GCA_958415245.1 Schaalia odontolytica
AAGGACTTTCAGAGGCGCGTGTGGGAGGCGATGGACGCTATCCCCTACGGCGCGACTCGCACGTACGGTCAGATCGTCGCGCAGCTGCGGGGCGCAGGCATCCCCGCGTCTGCCCAAGCGGTCGGCGGCGCGGTCGGGCGCAATCCTCTACTCCTCATCCGCCCCTGCCACCGCGTTGTGGCGGCGGGCGCCCCGGGCGGCTACGCGGCGGGCGGCGACGCGAAAGCCTGGCTGCTCGCGCACGAGGCGGCCACGGCCTCGTCGGTGAGCTGACTCAGTCGTTCGCCCGGTCGGCCTCGAGAGCTTCCTCAACCAGGGCCTCGTCGACGGGCAGGGCCGCGCGAGCGTAAGCGGCGGCATCATCCTGGGTATCGGCGATCTGCTCGGCGATCGAGTCGGCCTCGCGGCGCAGCTCGGCACCATCGATGACCGAGGCCTGCGCGAGGGTACGGGCCTGGGCGCGGTGCTCGTCCGTGTACTCCAGGTCGTCGGCGTGCTTGCGCACGAGGACGCGGATGAGCTTGCGGCGCAGGTTCTCCTCGCGCAGGACGGCGGAGCGCTGGCGCAGCCAGCCGACCGCGAGGACGACGAGGAGGGCAACGCCCAGCCAGCCGATGATCGGGTACATGCCGCCGATCAGCTTCTTGAAGCCCATGAGGGAGGCCGCGTAGCCCACCGCGACAACGCCCACGAGCACGATGCGCATGCGCGCAGTCGACCCGCCCGAGAAGCGTCGCGCCGTCGCGTAGAACAGCGAGAACACCGTGTTGTAGATGAGCGCGAAAATAATGAGCGTGTAGACGAAGGCGAAGGCCGGGTGGATCGCACGGGCAATTTCGAGCGCGGGAACGTTCACGTCCCAGATCCGATCCATGTTCAGATACAAGCACAGGGCGTCCGCGCCGATGACGAGGGCGATGATGGTGCCGCCGATGCGACCAGCGCGGCGGGCCTCGCCGATGCGCAGCACCGAGCCGCCGAGAACGAAGGCCATCGCGATGCCGTTGACGACGCACAGCGCGAAGTAGTTGATCGTGGAGAGCCACAGGTTGGGCAGCGCCGGGGTCACCTGGGTGGCTGCGGCGTTGAGTTCGGCGACGCCCGGGTGCGGTGTGGCCAGCGAGTAGACGGTCAGGATCGTGATCGCAACGATGATCATGGGCGTGAAGACGCCGATCACCTTCATGATCCGGTCGAAATCCAGGAAGGCCGTGAGAACGACCAGAACCGCGCACAGGGCACTCCCCGCCCACGCGGGCAGACCGAACTGCTGCTCGAGGTTCGCGCCCGCACCCGCGAGCATCACGAATCCCATCGCGAAGCCCGAGAAGACGAGTACGACGTCGATGACGCGGCGCAGCGCCGGGTGGGTGATGCGTTCGAAGACCTCGTCGTGGTGGCCGGATCGGTAGTAGGAGCCGAGCTGGAGCGCGACCACGCCGAAGATGACGTTGAGGATGCCCAGGACCGCGATGCCGATCAGGCCCTTCGCGCCAAAGGAGAGGAAGTACTGGAGCAGGTCCTGGCCGGATGCCAGGCCCGCGCCGATGATGACTCCCACGTAGGCGAAGGCGACAGAGAGGTACTTCTTGGACATAGGGTCCTTCCGATTGCGGACGTTTCACGAGGCCGGGGCCTCGTTCCACGGTAGACGCTCCCCCGGGCACCTGGTACGCCCGTGGGAAATTGTTCACGCTCACGATGAGCAACAGAGGCGTAAATGTGTACACATTGTACTAACATGACACTATGAACACACTTGCCACGACGCTGTCTACTCGAGAGCTGCGCGCGAACCTCTCCGACGTCCTCGGACGAGCCTCCTACGGCGGCGAGCGTATCGGAGTGACGAAGAACGGCCGCCTCGCGGCAATCGTGATCGGCGTCGATGACCTGTTGGCCTTGGAAGAGCTCGAGGATGCGCGCGACCTCGAGGCATTCCGCGAGGCGGTTCGCAACGACGATGGGCAGCGCGTCAGCCTGGCCGACCTGCGCGCTGAGCTCAACGACTAGCGATGTATCGCATCGAATTCACCTCAGCGGCGGCGCAACAGGTACGCAAGCTGGATCGGCCGGTGCGCGCCCGCTTACTGGATGCCATCGAATCGCTCGCCACTTCTCCTCGCCCCGACGGAGTCAAGAAGCTTGCGAGCACGGAGAACGCGTGGCGCATCCGTATCGGCGACTACCGGATCATCTACTCAATTGAAGATGACGTCCTCGTCGTGACGGTCGTGCGCGTGGCACACCGTCGCGAGGTGTATCGCTCGTAACCTCACTTGCCTTCGAGGAGCTGGATCGGCGGGCGCGGCGCCTGCATCGCGTTGATCGGGGCCTCGGGATCCGCGTAACCGAGCGCGAAACCGGTGATGAACCGGTAACCCTCGGGGATCTCAAACTCAGCTTCGACGGGCTCGCGCCAGATGGCGAGGAAGCCGATCGGGCAGGAGTCGACGCCACGCGACTTCGCGGACAGGAACAGGGTCTGGAGCATGAGGCCGGCGTCCATGGCGCTCCACGGGAGCATGTCCTCGTGGACGAAGACGAAACCCATGACGGGCGCGTCGAAGGCCGTGACGTTGCGGCGGGCAACACGGTTGCGCCCCTCGATGTCGGCGCGCTCGATGCCGTGGATGCCGTAGAGGAGCTTCGCGACCTCGATCTGGGCGGGGCGCACCTCGTCCGGGTAGCGCTTGCGCACCGGGAAGTCACCGTCAGGCACGGCGATCTCCACGGCCGGGTCCTCGGCCTTGCGGGCATGGGCGGCGATCTCCTCGTCGAAGAGACGCCCGTAGTGTTCGCGCAGGCGCTGGGCACGCTCGCCCGTGGCCAGAGCGACGCGGAAAGCACGCGTGTTGGACCAGGACGGCGCAGTCGTCGCGTCGGCGAGGATCGCCTCGAGGACCTCGGCGGGAATCTCCTGGTCTGTAAAGGCGCGCGTGGAGCGGCGCGAGGCAGTCAGGGCGGAAAAGTCATTCGTCTCAACATTGAGTGTCATGCGCCCAGGCTAACCCGGCCCATCTCCCCTGATCTACCCGGCCCACCCACCGGACGGCTCCGGCCGAGCTACCGGGCCAGGGCCTGCTCGAAGGCCACCACGTCCTCCTCGGGGGTGGCCCAGGAGGTGCCGATGCGCGCGAGGTAGCGGCCGTCGGGGAGGGTCTCCCAGATGCTGTAGCGCACCTTGTCCGACAGGCGCTCGTGCCCCGCCTGGTCGAGGGCCACGAAGGTTAAGTTGGTCGGCGAATCCATGGTGACGACGTAGCCGGCGCGCTTGAGGGCCTCGCGGATGCGGGCGGTCGCCTTGACGGCGGGCTCGCCGATCGTCAGGTAAAGGCCGTCCTCGAAGAGCGCCTCGAACTGCACGCCCAGGAGGCGCCCCTTCGCCAGGAGCGCGCCGTGCTGCTTCATCTGGGTGACGAACTGGCGGATCGATCCGCGCTCGGGGATCACCACGGCCTCGCC
>CATYYP010000222.1 GCA_958415245.1 Schaalia odontolytica
GTCATCACCTTTGCTGGCCCGTGCTCTGTCTCCAGTGAAACCGACGGCACCATTGCTCGCCAGAAACACCTGTTTTTGATGCTATTTCTTCGAGCAAAGGCGTCTCGGGTTTCATGGTGGCATCCTGAGGCTCCAGCATTGGTGCCCACGGTTTCACATAATGGCAGGGCGAGCAGTTTCGTCGCGAAAAAGTTCGCCCTGCTCGGCCTGGTGTGGGTGTAAGCGCGAAAAAGTTCGCCCAGCGCACGAAAATTGGCCCAAAAACGCCGTTTTATGGCGTGCTGGGAGAGTTTTTTCGCGGAAATGCCGCAAACAGTCTCACGTTGGGCGAGTTTTTTCGCGGGTGTGAGCTCGAAGGTCTCGTGTGGGTGGCAGGTGGTCAGTCTCCAGTGTGCAAGCCACCGCGGCACCCGGTTTGACTGGTGTTGTCGGTGCCTGGGGGATGTCGCGAAGGCGGGCAGGAAGCTGTTGCAAACGCAAACCTGCGCGGATGAAGCCGAGGACGCCGCGTCCAACAATCCGTATACAGAAGCGCCCGGGGCTGTGGCCCCGGGCGCTCCCGGCAACAATTCAGCTCCGATAACTAGCGGAACAACTTCAAGGCGTTGGGCCCAATCATGAACGGCGCCAAGATCATCGACGAGCCCAGACCCACGCTGAAGCCGGCGATCACGTCGGTCACCCAGTGGACGCCCAGGTACAGGCGCGTCACGCAGATAAAAACGATGAGCGTCAGCGCCGCGGCCCACAGCAGGTAGCGTAGACGGCGGCCGACGCGCGTGGTCGTCAGCACCAGGACTAGCGACACGAACAGCGCGGTCACGGCCGTCGCGTGACCCGACGGGAACGAGTAGCCGTCCTCGGTGATCAGGCGCAGCGCCTCCTCGGGGCGAGGACGCTCGTACAGGTGCTTGATGATGAAGCTGTTTGCGGCCGAAAACACCACGGAACACAGGATGTACAGGGCGTTCATGACCTTCTTGATGAACCACCACACGGCGCCCGCCACGACCAGCGCCACGACGACCGCACGCTTGGGGTCGAACAGCCACGACGCACCCGTCATGAACGAGTTCATTGCCGGCGTGCGCGACGCGACGAAGTCAGACCACACCGTGGTGTCGATCGACAGGGGACTCGTGATGAATCCGCCCGCGACGGCGACAGCCGCGACGAGGAGAAACCCGATGATCACGGGGGGAGTCAGAAGGCGACGAGCAATCATAGTGAAATCCTACCGTAGTGTCAGTCGTTGGCGCCGTACTCGTACATCCAGCGCCCGGCCCGGCGCGAGAAGCGCGAATGCTCGCGCATCTGTCCGGATTCGCCAGTCGATACGTCCCGCCACGAGGCCACAAACGTCACGGTGCCCTCCTCGTCGGAAGGACCCCCGGCCTCGGCCCCCAGGATCTGCAGACCCGTCCACTGCGTCCCCTCCACCCAGTAAGGGGGAGCGGGGCGCGTGCGCGGGTGCCACGTGCGGAACAGGTAGTCCTCGTCGCGCAGCGCGAACGCCGTGTAACGCGAACGCATGAGCGCCTCGGCGGTCGGAGCGACCTCGCCGTCCAGGTAGCGCCCGCAGCACTGCGTCAGCAGCGCCCCCGACCCGCACGGGCAGGTACGAGGCCGGGGCACGCCAGCGCTCGCAGCGCCGGAAGCAGCGGGGGAGGAGGTCACGCCTGGTCGCCCAGGGACGCCAGCCAGCGCTCCGCATCCAGGGCCGCACGGCAGCCGGAGCCGGCCGCCGTGATGGCCTGGCGGTACGTGTGGTCCACGGCGTCACCGCAGGCGAAGACGCCCGCGACGGACGTGCGCGTCGACGGCTCGTCGACCGTGATGTAGCCGGCCTCGTCGAGGGCGACCTGGCCGCGCAGGAAGCTCGTGCGGGGCAGGTGGCCGATTGCGACGAACACGCCGTCCACGGCGATCTCACGCGTGGAACCGTCCACCGTGGAGGCCAGGCGCAGGCCGGTCACGGCCTCGTCGCCCAGGACCTCCTCGACGGTCGCGTTCCACTCGAAGGAGATCTTCGGGTTGTTCAGGGCGCGCTCGGCCATGACGCGCGAGGCGCGCAGGGTGTCGCGACGGTGCACGACGACGACCTCGGACGCGAAGTTCGTCAGGAAGGTGGCCTCCTCCATCGCGGAGTCGCCGCCGCCGATGACGGCCAGGCGACGATCCTTGAAGAAGAAGCCGTCGCAGGTCGCGCAGTAGGAGACGCCGCGGCCGGAGAACTCGTCCTCGCCGGGCACGTTCATGTGACGGTACTCCGAGCCGGTGGCCAGGATGACGGCGCGCGCGTAGAAGACCTCGTCCTCGGTCGCCACGGCCTTCACGTCGCCCTCGAGGTTAACGGCGATGACGTCCTCGTAGCGAACGTCGGCGCCGAACTTCTCGGCCTGCTCGCGCATGTTGTCCATGAGCTCGGGGCCCTGAATACCCTCCGGGAAACCGGGGAAGTTCTCGACCTCGGTCGTGTTCATCAGCGCGCCACCCGCGGCCAGCTGACCGGCCAGCACGATGGGGGCGAGGCCGGCGCGGGCCGTGTAGACCGCGGCCGTGTAGCCGGCCGGACCCGAGCCGACGATGACAACGTCGTGGACGGTGGCGCCCTCGGGCACCTGCGCCGACGGGATCTGCACCTCGGCGGTCTCAGCGGTGGTATCGGTGGATTCGGCCGTCACCAGGCCCGGAATTGTCACGAAAGACATGCGTACCCTCCTTCAGGGTTACTGAACTGTAAGTTCGGAGATCCACGCCCAGTTGCGTCCGTCCTGGCCCTTGGGCATGGAGCGGAACTGCAGCGCGATCGAGTCGGTTTCGACAGGTGTCGGGAGCTTAATCGTGGTCGTCGGAGACAACGCCGAAGTGGCCAGTTCTGTTCCACCGCGCGGGTTCGACGGGTCCGTGACGTTACGCACGACGAGCTCGCCGCCGGAGGTCGCCGGATCCATGTTGAGCGTCACCGAGGACACGGTGGCCTTCTGCTGGAGCTTCACGACGATCGTCACGGAGGTCTCGTCGCGGAACTGGTTGTTGTCGAACCAGCGCGACGACCAGGACGTAGACGGGTTCGAGTCGATCATGTTGATCGCGCGGTCCGGGTGGTCGCCGTCGTCGTTGTTCCACGACAGGACCTGCACGGAAGAAATCACGGGGGTCGCGGTCGGAGCCGGCGGGGGCGTCGTGGTGAGCGCGGGGCTGGGCTCCTCGTCGGACTGCTGCTGCGCGACGCCGGCGCGCAGGGACTGGGTCAGATCCAAGTCGGTGACCGGTCGGGTGGCCATCCACGGACCCCAGATCGCGCCAAAGAGCACCAGGACGACGCCGAAGATCAGCGCGGGCTTCGTCGGGTCGATGAGCGTGCCGGAGCGCTTGGAGGAGCCCTCCTCGTTCGACGAGGCCGGGGCTGCCTGCGTGGGAGCGGCAGGCATCGGGGGGACGGGGTCCATGAC
>CATYYP010000223.1 GCA_958415245.1 Schaalia odontolytica
GTCCGCGGCGGTCAGATCGACGCCGAAGCCTGGGGCCCCGAGGCGCTGTCCCGCGCCCAGGAGCGCCACCTGCGCACCCGCAACGAGCTTCCCTACCAGGCGTGGCGCCTGTCCGAGGGCGAGGTCGCAATCCCCACGCGCTACGAGCAGGTCGACTGACCCTCACCTCTCACTCAACGAAGCCCCGGCCTCGTCCTTCACTCGGAGGGACGAGGCCGGGGCTCGTTATGCATCAGGGCGCGGACAGCGCTGCGGAACCGAAGGTCAGTGGCGGCCAACAAACCACTCGCGCAGCAGGGCGATGCGGGCTTCGATCTGCTCGGTCGTGGCCTGGGCGACCTCGGGGCCGCCGCAGCGCGAACGCAGGCGCGAATGGATGGTCGCGTGGGTCTCGCCGGAGCGGCGCGACCATGTGGATACCAGGTGCTGGAGTTCCTTGCGCTTGGCGGCACGCAGCTTGTGGGCGGGGATTCCAGCGTTTTCTTCACGCATCTTCTGCGCGGCGCGAGTCTTCTTCTGCGCGGCAACCTGGTCGGCCTGGCGGGCACGCAGCAGAGTCGTCACCTGATCGGCATCCAGCAGGCCGGGAATGCCCAGGTATTCCTGTTCTTCCTCGGAGCCGACCTCTGCGCCCGCACCCCATGCGGCTCCGTCGAAGAGGACGCCGTCGAACTCGGCGTCCGCGCCCAGGACCTCGAACTGGGAGAGCAGGTCGGAAGAAGCTTTCTCCTCGCGGTTCGCGGCAGCGACAAGGGCGTCCTCGGGATTCCACATGTCGTCTTCGCTGGCCTCGTCACGCTTGGGGCGGTCCAGCGCATGGTCGCGCTCGACCTCCATGCCGCCGGCGAGGGTCAGCAGGGGCACGACGGAAGGGATGAAGACAGTGGCCGTCTCGCCGCGACGACGGGCTCGCACGTAGCGGCCGATGGCCTGCGCGAAGAACAGCGGCGTGGAGGCGTTGGTCGCGTAGACGCCGACCGCGAGGCGGGGCACGTCGACACCCTCGGACACCATGCGCACGGCGACCATCCACTTGTCGGTGGAGTCGGCGAACTCGGAGATGCGGTCGGAGGCGTCCGCGTCGTCGGACAGGACGATCGTGGGAGCCTTGCCGGTAATGAGGCGCAGGTGGCGGGCGTAGGCACGCGCGTGCTCCTGGTTGGAGGCGATGACGAGGCCGCCCGCGTCGGGCACGGCGCGGCGCACCTCTTCGAGGCGCAGGTCGGCGGCGCGCAGGACGGCGGGGATCCACTCACCCTTCGGATCCAGCGCGGTGCGCCAGGCCTGCTTCATCATGTCCTTGGTGAGGGGCTCACCCAGGCGGGCGCTCACCTCGTCGCCCGCGCTGGTGCGCCAGGCCATCTGCCCCGAGTAGGACATGAACAGGACGGGACGCACGACGCCGTCCTTGAGGGCGTCACCGTAGCCGTACGTGTAGTCGGCGCGCGAGCGTCGGATGCCCTCCTCGTCCTCCTCGTAGGTGACGAAGGGGATCGGAGAGGTGTCGGAGCGGAAGGGCGTACCCGTCAGCGCCAGGCGACGCGTCGCGTCCGTGAAGGCCTCGCGCACGCCATCGCCCCACGACAGGGAATCGCCGGCGTGGTGGATCTCGTCGAGGATGACGAGGGTGCGGTATGCGCGGGTGCGCGCCGCGTGGACGGCCGGGTTGGAGCCAATCTGCGCGTAGGTGACGGCCACGCCATCGAAGTGCGAGCCGGCAACGCCCTGCGAGTTCGTAAAGTCAGGGTCGATGTGAATGCCGAAGCGCGCCGCGCTTGACGCCCACTGCCCCTTGAGGTGCTCGGTCGGGCACACGACGGTGAGCTTGTCAACGATGCCGCGGGCGATCAGCTCGGTCGCAAGCGTCAGGGCGAAGGTCGTCTTACCTGCGCCCGGCGTCGCGACCGCCAGGAAGTCGCGCGGGGAGGTCGCCATATAGCGGTCCAGGGCAGCGGCCTGCCAGGCGCGCAGCCTGCCAACGGGTGCGCGCCGGGTCGTCTCGCTCACTTGTCGGAGCCCTTTCCGCCGTCTGAGAAGGGCCAGTTACGCCCATTCTTTCCCATCGAGTCACGCAGTTCCTTGCAGGTGGGGCACACCGGGTACTGCGAGGCGTCGCGGGTAGGGATCCACACCTTGCCGCACAGAGCGACGACGGGCTGTCCCGTCACCATGGACGAGTTCGCCTTGTCCTTGCGCACGAAGTGGGCGAAGCGGTCGCCGTCCCCGCCGGTTCGCTCCTTGCGGGTCTCGGTACGCTCTAGCAGACCGGTCGAGGACGCGGTGGAGGGACCGGAGGGCGCGGAGGGGCCGGTGGGTTCGTCGAGGGCATTACGCATGGTGTCCATTGTACGTGCCTGGGGGTCCTTCCAACGGGTGGCACGCGTGCGCCGGGAGCGAAGAAGCAACGCTCACAATAAGGCCCCGGCCTCGCATTGACGAGGCCGGGGCGAAGTCGGGTGGGGAACCTATCTCACAGGTGTTCCTTCTCCCAGACCTCCTTGTAGAAGTCTGCGAGCTCGAGCTTGGAGGCGGCGGCCTCGTCGAGGAGCACGGTGACGTCGGGGTGGTGCTGGAGGATGGACGCGGGCCAGCGCTGGGTGACGCCGCCCTCGATCATGGCCTTGACCGCGTCGGCCTTGCCTTCACCCGTGGCGATGAAGATGTGGGCGCGCGAGTCCATGATCGTGCCCAGGCCCTGGGTCACGCAGTGCGTGGGGACCTGGTCGATGTCGCCATCGAAGAAGCGGGCATTGTCGCGGCGGGTCTGCTCGGTCAGGACGCCCACGTGGGTGCGCGACGCGAGGGTGCCGCCGGGCTCATTGAAGCCGATGTGGCCGTCAGAGCCGATGCCGAGGACCTGGATGTCGATGCCGCCGTCGGCCTTGATGGCCTCGTCGTAGGCGGCAGCGCCGGCCTCGAGGTCATCGCACCAGCCGTCGGGGCCGTGTGCCGCACCCTCGGGCATGTCGACGAGGTCGACGAGGTTGCGGTGGATGAAGTTCGCGTAACCCTCGTAGTGGTCGCGGGGCAGGCCCACGTACTCGTCGAGGTTGTAGGAACGAACCTGGGCAAAGGAGATCTGACCGGCCTCGTAGCGGCGCACGAGCTCTGCGTAGAGCTTGAGCGGCGAGGAGCCGGTGGCCAGGCCGAGCACGAAGTTCGGCTTAGCGCGGTACACCTCGAGGATGCGGTCCGCTGCGAGGGATGCGATCTGATCTTCGTCGTTGAAAATTCCAATTCTCATGTGTTTAACCTTACACTGCTGACGTCGATTTGTCAGACGAATCGATGAAGATTTTTTGAAAACGTGTGATCTGGGTTATCCGTGCAGGGCAGCGACGATTCGCTCGACCTCCGCCTGATCGGTTCCCGAGGTTCCGGGTGCGCGCATGTG
>CATYYP010000224.1 GCA_958415245.1 Schaalia odontolytica
AGACCAAAACAATGCGCATGCTTTTATTCTTGCAGATGCCAAAGGTAGCAGCGCAGCTAACAAAAAACAGGGCCGAAGCCCTGCTGGTATCTGTACCCCCAACCGGATTTGAACCGGTGTTAACGCCGTGAGAGGGCGTCGTCCTAGGCCGCTAGACGATGGGGGCCTTGATTCAATTATGAACCGTACCCCCAGCCGGATTTGAACCGGCGTTAACGCCGTGAGAGGGCGTCGTCCTAGGCCGCTAGACGATGGGGGCCTTGACTGAAACTTGCGCTTCAGGTCGCTGGGGTACCAGGACTCGAACCTAGAATGGCTGAACCAGAATCAGCTGTGTTGCCAATTACACCATACCCCATTGGGTATCACCTGCTTCGCTTTCACGTCGCTGGCGACAGGAGATAACTGTAGCGGACCGACGCCCTCATGCCAAATCGAAGGCCAGTGGTCCCGATCACCCACCCCACACTCCCCTGACAACCGCGCGTTCCCGAGCGCGACGAAGCCCCGACCTCGTCCCACAGAAAGGGCGACGAGGCCGGGGCTCAGCGCAGCGATCAGGCCAGGGAGGCGCGCAGGGCGCGCAGGCGGGCCAGCGAGGACTCGCGACCCAGGATCTCCATGGACTCGAACAGCGGCGGGGAGACCTGACGGCCGGTCACGGCGACGCGCAGCGGGCCGAAGGCCAGGCGGGGCTTGACGCCCATCTCGTCGACGATGCGTGCGCGCAGCGACTCCTCGAGGGCCGCGGTCGTGAACTCGGTCAGGCCCTCGACGGTCTCGATGGCGGCGTCCAGGACGTCCACGGCGTTGTCCTTGAGCTTGGAGACGGCCTTCTCATCCATCTCCAAGGCATCGTCGGCGACAAAGAGGAAGCCAAGCATGCCCGTGGCCTCGCCGAGCAGCTGGATGCGCGTCTGGACGAGCGGCGCGGCCTCGGTGAGGATCTCGCGCTCACGATCGGTCAACGCCTCGAAGGAGTCGGCCGAAACAACCTCGTCGCGGTGCAGGAAGGGAACCAGGCGGTTGCGGAAGTCCTCGCCGTCCAGCAGACGGATCTGCTCTGCGTTGATCGCGATGGCCTTCTTCTGGTCGAAGCGCGCCGGGTTCGGGTTCACGTCCGAGATATCGAAGGCCTGGGCCATCTCCTCCATGGAGAAGATGTCGCGGTCCGCGGCAATTGACCAGCCCAGCAGGGCCAGGTAGTTGTTGAGGCCCTCGGGGATCATGCCGGCAGCCTTATGCAGCAGCAGATTCGACTCGGGGTCGCGCTTGGACAGCTTCTTGTTACCCTCGCCCATCACGTAGGGCAGGTGGCCAAAGCGGGGCATGAACTTGGCGACGCCGATGGCCTCGAGCGCGCGGTACAGGACGATCTGGCGGGGCGTCGAGGAGAGCAGGTCCTCGCCGCGCAGCACGTGGGTGATCTCCATGAGCGCGTCGTCGATTGGGTTCACCAGCGTGTAGAGCGGGTGGCCGTTGGCGCGCACGATGACGTAGTCCGGAACCGAGCCGGCCTTGAAGGTGATCTCGCCGCGGATCAGGTCCGTGAACGTGATGTCCTCGTCGGGCATGCGCAGGCGCAGGACGGGCTGGCGACCTTCGGCGCGGTATGCGGCGATCTGCTCCTCCGTCAGGTTGCGGTCGAAACCGTCGTAGCCGAGCTTGGGGTCCTCCCCCTTGGCGCGGTGACGCTCCTCGATCTCCTCGGGGGTCGAGTAAGACTCGTAGGCGTAGCCCGCCTCGAGCAGGCGCGCGGCCACGTCACGGTAGATGTCCATGCGCTCGCTCTGGCGGTAGGGGCCGTGCGGGCCTCCCTTACCGACGCCCTCGTCCCAATCGAGGCCCAGCCACTGCAGGGACTCGATGATCTGGTCGAAGGACTCCTGGGAATCGCGGGCGGCATCCGTGTCTTCGATGCGGAAGACGAAGGTTCCTCCCGTGTGGCGGGCGTAGGCCCAGTTGAACAGGCACGTGCGGACCATGCCGACGTGAGGGGTTCCTGTGGGCGAGGGGCAGAAGCGGACGCGAACGTCGGCACCGGTGGCAGTTGTTTCACTCATGATTCCTCCATCCTACTCCAGCGGCGGCTGTTGCATTTGCTTGATGGGTGGGCGCGCTGCGACGCGCACCGGGGGCGCGGATAGGCTGGTTGCATCACCAGGATCGGCCCGCGCCGCATCCACCGACTCATCCAGGAGGACACCGTGTCCGTTCGTCTCTTTTCCGACTCCCACCTCTACCGCACCGGCTCCCTGAAGTGGACCGGCATCACGACCGCGAGCGGTGAGCCGACGATCGGCGCGTGGGTGGCGGAAATGGACTTTGGGACGGCCCCGGAGGTCGCCGACGCGATGAAGGGCGCGATCGACGACGGTCTGCTCGGCTACCAGCCGACCTGGCTGGAGCCGCGCATCGCGGGCGCGACCGCCGAGTTCCAGAAGCGTCGCTTCGGCTGGGACGTGGACGCCTCGCACGTGCGCCTCGTGGCCTCGGTCCTGCCCGCGCTCGAGGCGACTATCCAGCACCTGGTGCGCCCGGGCGCGCCGATCATCGTGCCCACCCCCTCCTACATGCCCTTCCTGACGATCCCAGGCAAGTTCGACCACCCCGTCATCGAGGTTCCCTCACTGCGCGGCACGCGCGCCGGCGGGCACGGCTGGGCGCTCGACCTGCAGGGGATCCGCGCGGGGCTCGAGGCCGGGGCCGGCCTCGTCATCCTGTGCAACCCGTGGAACCCGGTCGGCCGCGTCCTGCGCGAGGACGAGCTGCGCGCCCTGCATGACGTGGTCCGCGAGTACGACGCCCTCGTGTTCTCCGACGAGATCCACTCCTCCCTCGTGCTGGACGAGCAGGTTCCGTTCGTTTCCTACGCGTCGCTCGGCCCCTCGTTCGCGTCCCACACGGTGACGGCGACCGCCGCGTCGAAGGGCTGGAACATCGCTGGCTTGCCCTCCGCGCAGGTGATCCTGCCAGACGAGGCGCTGCGCGAGCGCTGGGACGTGTTCGCCGCCGACGTGCGCCACGACGCCAACGTTATCGGCACGGTCGGCGCGATCGCGGCCTACGAGCGCGGCGATGCCTGGCAGCGCGAGGTCAAGGACCTGATCCGCTCCAACGTGGACCTCGTCGAACGCGCTCTCGCGGATACCCCGATCGACTTCGTGCGCCCCGAGGGCACGTACCTGACCTGGTGGGGCTTCGAGGGCGTGGACCTGGGACCCCTCTCCCCCTCCGCGACGCTGCGCGAGCGCGCCCACATCGCCGCCAACGAGGGACGCACCCTGGGCACCGACTACGCCTCGTGGGCGCGCATCAACCTGGCGTGCGC